>CALZLE010000333.1 GCA_945788205.1 uncultured Desulfuromonadales bacterium | reverse complement strand
AGAGTCTAACAGGCACTACAAAGACCTTTGAACGGACCATAATCGGACAGGAACCTTACAACTGTGTCAGCATTTGAGTTCACAATATTAGCCATTATTTTTTTAATCAGTTTGTCGATTGTCTGGAGTTCACTGCGCAGTGGTATCACCCCGGTGCCTAGCTCCCGAAAAGCCCGGAAAACGATCCTGACGGCAAGCCAAAAAGCACCTGTTGGGACGATTATTGAACTTGGCTCCGGCTGGGGGAATTTGGCTCTCGCGTTGGCAAAGGAGTATCCGGAGCGGCAGGTCATCGGTTATGAGTTATCACCGATCCCTTGGTTGGTATCGGTCGCTCTGCAACGTTTTCAGGGAATAATGAATCTTACACTTCGGCGACAGAATTTCCTGTCGACAGAGTTCCCCGAAGCTGCACTCATTGTTTGCTATCTCTATCCGGGCGGGATGGAAAAACTGGCGGAAAAAATTTGGCGAGAAAAACCGGATGTCAAGATGCTGATCAGCAACACCTTCGCGCTTCCCGGAACGGAACCGGACCAAACCATCCGGCTGGATGATCTCTACAGATCACCGATCTATGTTTACCGTCTGAAAGACAATCAGATATCGAGAAATGAGATGTGAAAATCGCTCAGGCTGACCACCAGGCAACGATCAAGAAGTTTCGGCTCACCGCCGATGACGGCAAAAAGCTCATGGCACTGCAGGCCGGCCATAACCGCAACAGCATCACCCGTGACCGGGATATCTCCGCCCGGCTGCAGAGCCCCGGCATAAAAGTCGCTCAGCCGCTGCGATTGGCCTTTCCGTAGCGTCAGAACCTGCCCCTGCTCCCCCTGCACCCCAGCATGGACCAGGCAACATCCCTTCGGCACCGTCGCTTCGAGCAGAAAGCGGCTCTGGTAATTATCAAGGCAATCGGCGACCACCGTGACATCCCCAGGGAGGTTGAATGTCTCATCGATTTTGCCGGGCAGGGGAACGATTTCAATCGCACTGTTGATCCGCCGCAGACGATCAATTGCCAACATCAACTTTGAGCTACCGATATCCTCTTCGGCGTAAAGCAATTGCCGGTTCAGATCGGGCCAGTCGACCAGGCCGTCATCGACCAGATAGAGTTTCCCAACACCAGCCCGCACCAGCAGCTGACTGACCGTCGCGCCCAACCCGCCGACCCCGGCCACCAGCACAACAGCGGTCCCAATCTGTTGTTGCTGCTGTTCGCCCCAATGGAGGACCTGCCGGGCATAACGCTCGTCAATCGCCATCAACCACCTGCTCCCGGAGGGAAAAAAGCGACCACGTCGCCATCATTGACCCTCGTTTCTAAAAAATCGAGATGTCGAATATTGTGCCGATTCACCAGAATGATGGTGCCGGTATGCAGTTGCCGATTGTCATCAAGCAATTTGTACAGGAAAGGAGTTGCGATCTGCTGCTGAACACGGTCGAGCAGTTGCCCAACCGTTTCATTTTCACAGGCGGGAATTTCGAGCTTTTCCTGCTTTATCAGCAACCGTATCAAACTGTAAAACTGAATTTGAACCATAACTCCCTCATGACGCCAATCGCAGCTGGGTCTGCGCGTAGTTTGCGGTTCCGGCGAGCAACTGTTTACCGGGGAACAGACTTCGGGTGCGAACCAGCTGGTAATAAAGACCGGAATCGTTGGTCTCACCGATCATGGTCGCGCCGATTACCCGCTGCTGTTCATCGAGAAAGACTTTCCGGAAGCGGCCAGTATCGGCACTGTAATTACAGACTGTTTCTGGTGCGTCATCTGAGCAATAACCGACCGCAGCGACATCGATACCGAAGATCTCGGTGATATTATTTTTCAGACTCCCCTCGTACGCGGCCGAAAAACCGAGCATATTAAGAGCAGCGTGCTCCCCCTGTTCCACCGCTGTCATCCAGTTCCCCTGAATAGTCGCTTCACCGTCGATGAAATCAGCACCTTCTGCAGCGTCGCCAGCAGCGTAAATATCAGGATGGCTGCTGCAACAGAATTGATCAATCAGCACACCGTCGTTGACCTGCAAACCGGCAGCACTGGCCAGTTGCGTGTTCGGCTGCACCCCCTTGCCGACAATCAGCAGGTCCGACTGCAACTTATCACCCGATTTCAACGAGAGGGTCAAACGCTCCCCTTCTGCAATATTTTCAACATCGTTCCTTTTGAACAGTTTCAGCCCTTTTGCTTGCAATGATTCTTCGAGAATTGCCGAAGCTTCGGCATCGACCACCCGACTGAAGATTCGATTAGAACCAACCACCAGATGTTTTTCCATCACATCGGCCGCATGTGACAGCAACGGCAAACTGACCAGCCCGGCGCCGATGGCGGTAACAGCTTTGGCTCCGGACAGCAGTTCACGAATTTTTATCGCATCGGCAGCGTGGCGTAATACCGTGGTCCGCTCCGAAGAAACACTCAAGGTCCGTGCTTCTGCACCAGTCGCGATCAACAGCTTATCGAAACCAACTTTTTCGCCATCGGCCAATTCCAAAAAATGACCCTCAGGGTTGATGCTGGCCACCGTCTGCCCGAAAACTGTTGTGACACCAAGTTGTTGATAAAATGTCTGATCGACAATATCCAGCCCGTCGCGCTCTATGTGACCACCAACATAATAGGGCGTCAGCACCCGCGAGTATGCTGGGCAATCCTCACGATCAATAATTGCAATGGTTTTTCGGCGCTCATGCCGCCTCAGGGTTCGCAAAGCCTGCAGGCCAGCAGCACTGTTGCCGATAATGACAAAGTCGTAGAGTTGTGGCATGTCAGTCCTTTCACCAAAACAGGGGCGACCTGTTCGGCCGCCCCCGCATTACTTTAAGCTAAGCCGAGTGTCTGTAGCTTTTCATCCGTCGGGATGCCTTCCGTACTCCAACCTCGCACCTCGTAGTATTCGGGCAACATCTCACTCAACTTGGCGACCGCCCCCTTATACGGACCTTCCGACAGAGGCTCCTTCAATAGCCGTTTCGGCAGGGTATCCTGTGATGGATCGACGCCGGATTTGAGATTGAAGACCCGCTCAAGATTGTAAATTCGATCACCCACCTCGAGGATTTTTTCGTCCGTGTATGGTTCGCCGGTCGCCGTGGTGCAGAACTTGGCGAACTGCGGCACCCCGAGGGCAAAGGTGGTAAACAGGCAAACGCCGGAGGAATCAACCACGGCTGTAAAATCCTGGAAAATTTTCGCCCAGGTTGCCTTCCCTTCGGTTGCCTGCGGATCGATTTTTTCCGGCAGTCCGAGAACCTCCGGCGAGACCAGATAGCCACGCACGTGACAAGCTCCGCGATTACTGGTCGCATATTGCAATGCCATCCCTTGCAGACCGCGCCCGTCGTAAGCTGGGAACTCCAACTTCTTAGAGGTCATCGACAGCTCAGGAGCCCCGTAGCTTTCGGCCAAGCGATAAGAGCCCTGAGCCAATTTGGCACCAAAACCTTCATTCTTAGCAGTCAGTTCAATCATCTTGACCATCGCATCGGCATCACCGAACTTTAGCGGCATGCCAATCTCTTCTTCCTTGATCAAACCTTTTTCAAACAGCTCCATGGCGCAGGCGACCGTCGATCCAGCAGTGATGGTATCGAGGCCATATTCGTTACAGATGTAGTTGGCCTTGGTAACAGCGGCGAGGTCATCGACTCCGCAAGTGGCACCCAACGACCAGAGGGTTTCGTACTCTGGGCCCTCGCCATCCCCCTCATAGCGCGAACCGGACAGCTTTGTCACCCGGCCACAACCGATAAAACAGCCCATGCAGCTCTTGTTGCGTTTGAGATAAGTCGAAGCCAGTGTCTCGCCGGAGATCGCCTCGGCTCCTTCGAAGGTTCCGGTCTGGGAGTTGCGGGTCGGCAAAGAACCAGCCTGATTGATGATATTCACCAGCACCGGAGTCCCGAGAGCACCCAGGCCTTCGCCGGTAACCGGGTTTGCGCGGAGCATTCCGTAAGTTTCCATCGCTGCATCGCGGTAAGCTCGTGGATCGGCAACTTTAACGCCACCAGTACCGCGTACAGCAACCGCCTTGAGGTTCTTGCTGCCCATCACCGCACCAACACCACTCCGTCCAGCGGCTCGATGTTTGTCATTCATAATATTGGCAAACAATACCTGCTTTTCCCCAGCCGGACCGATACAGGCAACCTTGGCATCCCCGTGGAATTCGGCAAGGATTGCATCCTCGGCTTCCTGAGTCGGTTTCCCCCAGATGTGCAGCGCGGCGACCAGTTGAACCTTGTCGTTATGGATCTGCAGATAGACCGGATGTGGCGACGCCCCCTCAAAAATGATCATATCGTAACCGGCGTAACGCAGCTCACTCGGAAAATAACCGCCTGAGTTGGAGCTGGCAATAGTGCCGGTCAGCGGCGACTTGGTCACCACCATGTAACGCCCGTTCGCCGCTCCGTAAGTTCCAGTCAGCGGACCAGTCGCCATAATCAGCTTATTGTCTGCCGACAGGGCATCGGTATCGGCCGGAACTTCTTCGACCAAATACTTTGATGCCAGCCCACGCCCACCGATATAATCTTTTGCCCACTCTTCATTGAGCGCTTCGACGTTGCAGGTACCGGCGGACAGATCGACGCGTAACAGTTTTCCATGCCATCCTTTACTCATATCAACCCTCCACCTGTCCGTCTTTCATCGTGTTAACAAAACGCAGAATCTTCTGCCGCAGCGGCTTATCCTCTTCATCGACCGTCAAGCAAGCGGTCGGGCAGAAGGCCACGCATTCCGGAGTATCCTCTCCGCAGAGATTGCACTTGTCGACTTTTCCGCTTTCAGCGACATATTTGATCATCCCGAACGGGCAGGCGCTGACACAGGTTCGGCAGCCGACACAACGATGTTCATCAACAAATACAACGCCGGACGGCATCTGCTTGGTGATCGCCGCTTTCGGGCAGGCTTTTTCGCACCAGGGCTCGTCACACTGCATACAGGTCACGGTGATAAATTTGGCTTCCTCGAGGAAGACTTCGTTGTAAATGCGTGATTTACTGGGGGCAAACTCGCCGGCATTCTTAAAAGAACAGGCCAGTTCACAGGTTTTACAACCGACGCACTTCTCCGGTTCGATACGGATCAGCTTCTGCATGAGCAACCTCCTTGAAAAGATGGGTTACAATAAACGGCAAATCTCGGATATATTCTTTAATACAGGTCGAAGCGAGGGGCGCGAGGCGATTCCCTCTCTGGCAACAGATTCAAACTTAAACTTATAGCAGCTTTTCAGCAGATCGCAGCAACGCTCATTAATAAATAAGTCAATGCGTTACAGCCAAGGAGAAATCAACGGATGTATGGCCCAAACGACACTCACCTTAAAAGCATCGGCTACGTCCTCTGGATTTTCGGTTTCACCGGATCGCACCGTTTTTATTACGGCAAACCTATCTCAGGCACTATCTACTTTTTCACCCTCGGATTACTCGGTATCGGCTGGTTGATCGACCTGTTCCTGATTCCGGGGATGGACGAACAAGCCGACCAGCGTTACACCGCCGGGCTCATCGACTACACTGCTGCCTGGATTCTGCTGACCTTTCTCGGCCTGTTCGGGATTCACCGGATGTATATGGGCAAGTGGCTGAGCGCGATCATCTACCTGCTGACCGGCGGGATTTTCGGACTGGGCTATCTGTACGATTTCTGGACACTAAATGGGCAGATTTCAGAATTAAACAGCTAGACAACTAAAAGGGCAATCCACCGGATTGCCCTTGCTTTCATGCTAAAACTGCAGCGACTTGACTTCGAGAAACTCTTCCAGCCCGTAACGACCCAGCTCCCGCCCGTGACCCGATTGCTTGAATCCACCGAACGGTGCCAGCAAGTTGAAGCGCCCGCCATTGATATCGACTTGCCCGGTCCGCAACCGACGGGCGACCCGCTCGGCGCGATCGACGTCGGCCGACCAGACACCACCAGCTAAACCGTAATCTGTCGCGTTAGCAATCCGGATGGCATCTTCTTCATCCCTATAACTCATGATACAGAGCACCGGGCCGAAGATCTCT
>CALZLE010000332.1 GCA_945788205.1 uncultured Desulfuromonadales bacterium | reverse complement strand
GATACCACTGCGCAGTGAACTCCAGACAATCGACAGACTGATTAAAAAAATAATGGCTAATATTGTGAACTCAAATGCTGACACAGTTGTAAGGTTCCTGTCCATTATGGTCCGTTCAAAGGTCTTTGTAGTGCCTGTTAGACTCTCGTTTTTCTTGATCTGGGCTGCCTGTATTCTCTGCGAACAGTGTCTCTTATGCAAGTTAAAACAGGTTGTTATGTGCGATGAGCGGCGGGTGTCGCCTTCGTGGAAATAGCGTCTATCGGTATGCTGGTGAAGAAGCGAGTAGAGGCGCGCCAAAATGACCATTTTTTCTTGACAGCTACTGGCCTTCTGTATACTGTATACAACTTCATGGAACCCCTGTTTTATGTGTGCTTTTAGGAGAGCAGTTTTGAGAAGACACTATCTTAGTCTTTTCAGGCCTCTAGCAATACTGGCATTAATTCTTTAAGGAGAGAGACGAATGGCAAAAATTATTTGGTCCGAAATTGATGAAGCACCGGCATTAGCGACTTTCGCTTTTCTGCCGATCGTTCAGGCATTCTGCAAAGGGACTGGCGTTGATGTTGAGACCAAGGACATTTCCCTGTCTGGTCGCGTTATCGCTAACTTCCCTGAGAACCTGACCGAAGAGCAGAAAGTTGCTGACTACCTGTCCGAGTTGGGCGAGATCGTTCAGACTCCGGAAGCTAACGTTATCAAGCTGCCGAACATCAGTGCTTCTATTCCTCAGCTGCAGGACTGCATCGCCGAACTGCAGGAGAAGGGTTACGATATCCCGAGCTACCCGGAAGAAGCCAACACCGCAGAAGAAAAAGAGCTGCAGGCTCGTTTCTCCAAGGTTCTCGGTTCCGCTGTTAACCCGGTTCTGCGTGAAGGTAACTCCGATCGCCGCGCTGCTGCTTCGGTCAAGAAATTCGCTCAGAAGAACCCGCACCGCATGATGAAGCCGTGGCCGGCACCAGGCACCTCCCTGTGCCGCGTTGCTCACATGGACGGTGGCGACTTCTACGAGACCGAAAAATCGGTCACCATGGACAAGGCGGATACCGTCAAGATTCAGTTTGTTGACGAAGCTGGCAACGTAACCGTGATGAAGGAAGTTGCACTGCAG
Organism: uncultured Desulfuromonadales bacterium; assembly: GCA_945788205.1. Classification (GTDB taxonomy): domain Bacteria; phylum Desulfobacterota; class Desulfuromonadia; order Desulfuromonadales; family Geopsychrobacteraceae; genus Malonomonas. The sequence continues at coordinate 5,951 of CALZLE010000332.1, read as the reverse complement.
GCTGGCGAGATCAATGATAGCTCGGTCATGAAGGTTGCTAAGCTGCAAGAGTTCTACGCCAAGACCGCACAAGAGGCCAAGGAGAAGGGCGTTCTGCTTTCTCTGCACCTCAAAGCAACCATGATGAAGATCTCCGATCCGATCATGTTCGGTCACTGCGTCAAGGTTTACTTCAAGGCTGCTCTCGACAAGCACGCTGACACCCTCGCTTCCATCGGTGCTAACCCGAACTTCGGTATGGGTGACATCCTCAACAAGCTCGACAAGCTGCCGGCTGACAAGAAAGCTGAAATCGAAGCAGACATCAACGCCTGCTACGAAGGTCAAGCTGCTCTGGCCATGGTCGATTCCCGCAAGAACATCACCAACCTGCACGTTCCTAATGACGTTATCGTTGATGCGTCGATGCCGAACGTTGTGCGTGACGGTGGCGCTATGTGGAACCTGGCTGATGAGCTGCAGACTACCATTGCTATGGTCCCTGATCGCTGCTACGCCACCATGTATGCTGAGATCTGTGATGACGCCAACAAAAATGGACAGTTCGATCCGTCCACCATGGGTAGCGTTGCCAACGTTGGTCTGATGGCGCAAAAAGCTGAAGAGTACGGTTCCCACGACAAGACCTTCGAAGCGCCTGCAAACGGTAAGTTCCAGACTGTTGCTTCCGATGGTACCGTTCTGATGGAGCAGCCGGTCAGCAAGGACGATATCTATCGTTCCAGCCAGGTCAAAGATATTCCGATTCAGGACTGGGTCAAGCTTGCTGTTAACCGCGCTAAAGCTTCCGGTGAGCCTTGTATCTTCTGGCTCGACGCCAACCGTGGTCACGATACTGAAATCATCAAAAAGGTCAACAAGTACCTGCCGAATCACGACACCACAGGTCTTGATATCCAGATCATGCCGCCACGCGAAGCGATGGCTTTCTCCCTCAAGCTGGTTCGCCAAGGCAAGAACGCCATCGCCGTTACCGGTAACGTTCTGCGGGATTACCTGACCGACCTGTTCCCAATCCTCGAGCTCGGTACTTCTGCTCGTATGCTGTCGATCGTTCCTTTGATCAACGGTGGTGGTCTGTTCGAGACCGGCGCTGGCGGTTCCGCTCCGAAGCACGTTGAGCAGTTCCTCAAAGAAGGTCACATCCGTTGGGATTCCCTCGGTGAGTTCTGTGCACTGGTTCCGTCCCTGGAGCAAGCTGCAAAGGCTGACAACAACCCGAAGGCTGCTGTTCTGGCCGAGACTCTCGACGTTGCTATCGGTCAGTACCTCGAGAACCAGAAACTGCCTTCCCGTAAAGTCAAAGAAATTGACAACCGCGGTGGTAGCTTCTACTTGGGTCTCTACTGGGCACAGGCTCTGGCCGCTCAGGACAAGGACGCTGCAATGAAGGCACGTTTTGCCGAGGTTGCTGCTGAGATCGAGAAGAACGTTGCCAAGATCGACGCTGAGTTCACCGACTGCCAGGGTTCCCCGGTTGACGTTGGTGGTTACTTCAAGTTCGATCCGGCCAAGGCTGAAAAAGCCATGCGCCCAAGCGCAACTCTGAACGCTATTATCGATGCTATGTAATTTCACATAGCTGAGATGTTATAAAGCCCACCGGGGAAACTCGGTGGGCTTTTTTTGTCTCGTTGGGCGGCACAAACATGCCTCGATATTGTTGCCGCTGGATAGTCCTATTTGTCGTTATTTAGCGTCTCACCTAGCTTTGCAAATGGTGAGTGACTAAGGCTTGGTTTGCTGTTCTCTTGCGGGCTTTCCAGCGTGCGGTGCTCTTGCACATTGCGGGTGTGTTCATGGTCGTGACAATAGACGCAGAGCAACTCCCAGTTGCTGCCATCCGCTGGGTTATTGTCGTGATTATGGTCCCTGTGGTGGACGGTCAGTTCGCGTAGGTTTTTGTTGGTAAATTCGCGAGTGCAGCGACCACAAACATGGGGATACAGCTTCAGGGCCTGCTCGCGGTAACTCATCTGGCGCAGTTGCTCCTCCTGCCGCATCGATGCAACCAGCTGGGTCTGCTGCTCTGCACTTAATTTTTTTTCGGCCATAGAATCAACCTTCCAGTTGTTACAAGCAGTTCCTGTCATTCAGTATAAAACAAACATATCTGAGTTTGCCAGCTCACACACAGGTTTTGGTGTAATCCTCTTGACGCCGGAAGAGATAGGTTTTACATTCGGTAGCACTAAATTGATATTCGTAACACCCGGCATGAATCCTGCTATAAAGTCGTATCATTTCTAACCCTGATTTGGAGTTGATAACATGCGTAGGTTGCTGGTTGCACTTTTTATGTTTGCAATTTTGAGTTCGAGTGCTTTCGCTCATTTCGGTGCGGTAATTCCTTCTGTCGATATTGTTTCCGCGGGAGACTCGCGGACTGTCGCTCTAGAGCTTAAATTCATCCATCCGATGGAACTAATCTATATGGAGATGGCGAAGCCGAAGGAATTTGGTGTCTCTACACGTGGCAAGCGTTACGACCTGCTCGATTCTCTGCGGGAAAGCAAGCGAGAAGGTATCGATCCTGCACAGAATTTCACGTATTGGCTCAGTGATTTCACCATAAAGCGACCGGGTGATCACACCTTTTATCTGGTACCGCAGCCTTATTGGGAGCCCGCAGAGGATCTGTTTATCATTCATTACACCAAGGTGACGGTCGCCGCGCTCGGACTTGAGGACAGCTGGGATCAGCCGATTGGTTTGGAAACGGAAATTGTGCCACTCTCGCGACCATACGGACTGTGGACCGGCAACCTGTTCTCCGCTCAGGTACTCTTGAAAGGTAAGCCGGTTCCCTTCGCTGAAATCGAGATTGAATATCTAAATGAATCCGCTGATATCGGTGAGTTTGTGAAACCCCCAGCAGATCCGTTTATTACTCAGGTAATCAAGTCCGATGGTAACGGTGTCTTCCATTACGCGATGCCGCGTGCCGGGTGGTGGGGGTTCTCGGCGCTCAGCGAAGCCGATTGGACTCTTCCGTATGAAGGGCAGGAAAAGAATGTCGAGATCGGCGCAGTTTTCTGGGTCCACACGCGCGATATGCAGTAGGTGACAAGATGATTCGTTACGCCTTAAAAATGCTGGTTTTTATGCTAATCGCCGGGGTTCTGTTTCCAGTTGCCGGTCTGGCACATAAGGTGAATATCTTCGCTTACGTTGAAGCCGGCACGGTTTACAGTGAGAGTTATTTTCCTGATGGCCGGGCCGTCATCAATGGCAAGGTGCTGGTTTTCGATAGTGCTGAGCAGCTGTTGCTGAAAGGCCAGACCGACAAGCAGGGGATGTTTCAGTTTCCGGTACCGAAAATGGACGACTTGACCCTGGAGGTCGATGCCGGGATGGGTCACAAAAACGCCTTCAAATTGAAGAAAACTGCCACCAAAGAGTAAGTATATGACCAGATTCCGTCTTGCCTGTTGCCTTTGTCTGTATCTGCTGCTGATTTGTCCCTCGGTTGGATTTGCCGAATTGTCAGAAAACACAGCAACTGCACCGAGTGTCCAGTTACAACAGGAGAATGCTAGTTTGCAACGTCAGGTGAAACGGCTCGAAACTCAAGTATCTGCGCTGCGAGACGAGCTGAATGAACCCGATTCCAGCCAGGTTTTCGCCGGCATCGGTTACATCGTCGGTATCTTCGGTGTCGCCGCTTGGGTTGCTGCGCGGAAAAAGAACGGGCAGGGCAACTAGATGCATATTTCCGACGGTGTCTTGCCGATCAGTATTGCGATCGGCTGTGGCGTTGCCAGTTTGGCTGTCGCAGCATGGAGCGCCAAGCAGACCGCCAGTGAGGACCTGCCGAAAGTGGCGGTGGTGACCGCTTCCTTTTTTGTCTCATCTCTGATACACGTCCCGCTCGGACCGACCAGTGTGCACCTGCTGATTCCCGGTTTGGTTGGAGTGCTCCTTGGGCGTTCGGCGTTCTTATCAATCATTATCGGGGTTTTGTTGCAGAGCTTACTCTTTTCCTTCGGAGGTTTGACCGCTCTTGGAGCCAACGCCTTGATGATGGGAGTTCCGGCCCTGTTATGCGGTCTTCTGTTCAATAGGTTGCGGGGTACGACTCACAAGCAGAACCTTTTGATTGGCGCACTTGCTGGCGGCGGTGGAACTCTTTTAGCCGCATCAATTCTTGCTCTGCTATTGGTTTCCGGTGGTGAAGATTTTGTTGGCGTGATGAAGTTGGCGCTGCTTTCCCATTTGCCGGTGTTTGTGGTCGAGGCCCTGGTCAGTGGTTTTACTGTTTCTTTCCTGTTTCGGGTAAAGCCGGAGCTGCTCGAACAGCGTCTCGGCGCCCTGTCGCAAGGCTGACAGATGGTTGCTGCGCAGACCGTTCAGTTGCCCCTTTATGCACTATTTGTCGCAGCATTGTTGCTGGCAGGGGGCTGGTGGCTAACTCTCCGCACGCTTAAAAGTATTGCCTGCGGCACTCAGGTGGAACAACCCGAGCGGGACTGGTCGGTCCCCGTGATCGACGCTTCCGCAGAAGGAGATTCGCTGTTTCACCGTTGGGATGTGCGATTCAAAATCGTCGCTTTGCTCGGCTTCGCATTTCTGGTCGTTGCCACCCGCTCGCCCTGGTCAGCACTGATCGCTGTCCTCCTTTCACTTACTGCTGTTTTTGTCGCTAAATTACCGCTGCGCCGTTCGTTGCAACGACTGCTTGCCATCAGCGGTTTTCTCTCCATGTTCTTGCTGATTATGCCGCTGACAGCGGTCACCCGTCCCGGTGATACCCTGCTAATCTTTGGACATCTCGACTGGCTGTCCTTCAACCTGCGCGGGTTGCAGTTAGCTCTGGCGATTGCCGGTAAGGCTTGCGCTGTTGCACTGCTGATGGAGCCGTTGCTGGCGACTGCATCGTTACCGCGTACTGTAGAGGGATTAACCCGCCTCGGTGTCCCGGAGAAGGTCGGTCAGATGATCTTGCTGGCACACCGCTACATCTTTGTTTTTATCGAAGAATCCCGGCGGATGATGGTCGGTATGCAGGTCCGTGGATTTCAGCGACGCGGCAATGTTGAAACCTTACGGGTGATGGGTAATTTCCTCGGCATGCTGTTCGTGCGCAGCTTCGAGCGCACTCAGCGGGTTTACGACGCCATGCAGGCCCGCGGTTATCAGGGCCGCTTTCCAGCACCTTTCTATTTTAAGATGTCTGCAGGCGATTGGCTGCATGCTTCAGTCTGGTTGCTGCTCGGTGTCGCTCTATTGTTGTTCGATCGTTTGGGGGGCTGTTGATGCACGATTTAAAGCGGCTGCCGCCGATCGATTTTGATGGTCCGGCTCAATTCGAAATACGCGATCTGCACTATAGCTACCCTGGTGGTCAGCATGCTCTAAGTGGTATCGATCTGAGTGTTGCTGCTGGCGACCGGATTGCGTTGGTTGGTCAGAACGGCTCCGGTAAGTCGACTCTGATTAAACATCTCAACGGTCTGTTGCCGGTGCAGCAGGGTGAGCTGGTTTATAAAGGAGCCGCACTGACAGGAGAGCATCTGCAACAGGCGCGTCTGGAAATCGGCGTGCTGTTTCAGGACCCGGATGATCAACTGTTCTGTTCCACCCTTTACGACGACGTCTCTTTTGGCCCCCTCAATCAGGGTGTTGCTCTCGGGGGGATGGAGCCGCTGGTTCGCCAATCACTGGCAGCTGTCGGTCTTGAAGGTCTGATTTATAAGCCATCCCATCATTTAAGTTTCGGCCAGAAAAAGCGCGCTGCGCTTGCCTGTCTGTTAGCGATGAAACCGCAGGTGCTGATTCTTGATGAGCCGACTGCCAACCTTGATCCGGCGCAGGAAAACTTGCAGGTTGAGTTGTTGCGAAATTATCAGGGCACGTTGATTTGTATAACTCATGACCTGCTGTTCGCGTTTGAGCTGTGCCAGCGTGCGGTCGTGCTCGACAGGGGGCAGGTGCACCACGATTACAGTATG
>CALZLE010000331.1 GCA_945788205.1 uncultured Desulfuromonadales bacterium | reverse complement strand
CTCTGTGGAGATCCGCAGCGTGCCCGAAGGATTGCGCAGGAAACAGCCGGTGTCAGCTGTCTGCAGGTTTTGTCCGAAAACCGCGGCCTGAACAGTTATCTTTGTGCGCTGGCTGATGGGACCCGCTTTGTCGCAGCAACCTCGGGGATGGGGGCGCCGTCACTGTCGATTGTGGTCAATGAGCTGGTACAGGTCGGTATCAAGCGTATCATTCGGGTTGGCACCTGCGGTGGAATTGCTGATCAGGTCAAAACAGGCAGTCTGGTGATTTCTCAGGCGGCACTTTGCCGGCAGGGGGCGGCAAACGATATCGCCCCGCGCGATTATCCGGCAGCCGCAGATCCCTTTTTGACCGTTGCCCTGGTACAGGCCGCACAGCAACTCGGCGTTGACTATCATCTCGGTTTGACCGCCAGTGTCGATACTTTTTACGAAGGTCAGGAACGCAGCGATTCGGCTAACCCTCACCTGCTGCGGGAGCTTCAGGGGGTAACGGAAGAATATCGCCGGCTGAAAGTTTTGAATTATGAAATGGAGGCTGGCACTCTGTTCAAAATGGGTTTGGTTTACGGCTTTTCCGCCGGTTGCGTTTGTGCTGTGCTCGCTGAGCGTGGCAGCAGTGAGCAGGTTGTTGTTGAACAGAAAGAGCGGGCGGAATCTGCCGCTGTGCAGGTTGCTTTGGAGGCTTTGAAACAGAAGTTGAGCCTTTAACTCTGTTGAGAAAAGATCAAATATTGTCTATAATCGCATCAAAAAGTTGATAAAGGAAATTTATGATGCTTAAAATTGCCATGATGGCTTACGACAATTGCTTGTTGTCTGGAATTGCCAGTCAGCTTGATCTTTTTACGATCGCCAACTGGGAGAAACGGCGACAGCAGCCGGATTCGAAAGAACCATTTTGTCGGCATGAAATTGTCACCGCCGGCGGGAGCCCGGTCACCAGCTTCAACCGGATGCCGGTCATGCCAAAGCGGGCGCTCGTCGATTGTCAAGATGCAGACCTGATCCTGGTGCCGGGGATGATGGGGCGACCGGATGCACTTCTGGGGCAACCTGTGTTGCTCAATTGGCTGCGACAGCAATCGCGCCGTGGGGCGGTGATTGCCAGCGCCTGTTCCGGCGCTTTTCTGCTCGCTGAAGCGGGATTGCTCGATGGTTGTTCGGCAACAACCCATTGGCAGCTGGCGGAGCGTTTTCGGCAGCGTTATCCGAAAATCGATTTGCAGATCGACCGGTTGTTGATTGATGGTGGACATTATCTGTGTGCAGGCGGGACCAGTGCTCATCAGGATCTCGCATTATATCTGATCGAAAAAAATGGTTCAGCAAAGCTGGCCAAGGCCTGTGCGCGAATGATGTTGATCGACAACAGCCGCCGCGAACAAGCCCCGTTTGTTTCCTTCCGGGGGCGAAAAAACCATGGCGATGCGCCGATTCTTAAAGTGCAGCAGTGGCTCGATAAAAACTATCGCGGTAAAGTGGTGGTCAAGGAGCTGGCGCGTATGTCCGACCTAAACGAACGAACCTTTCTGCGCCGCTTCCGGAAAGCGACCGGGGAGGCACCGCTCGAATATGTTCAGCGGATGCGGATTGAACAGGCGAAAAAACTGCTGGCTGGCAGCGAACAGCTGCTTGAACAGATCACCCGAGTGGTCGGTTATGAGGATGTCAGTTCTTTCCGCCGACTTTTCAAGCAGATCGTTGGAGTCTCGCCAACCGTCTATCGACAGCGGTTTTCTGCCCTCTAGCGGGTTAAGGTGGTTTGTGCTGAGCGAAGGCTGAGCAGGGTGTGGCAAACCAGAGTGCCAAGAATCAGCAGCCCGGCAATTATCGTGGTGGGGGGTGGAACCTCGCGTAAAACCAGCCAGACCCAAATCGGACCCAGGATGGTTTCAACCAGCAGCATCAGGCTGACTTCCGGGGCGGACAGGTAGCGAGGACCGAGCGTAATCATGGCAAAGGAGACCGGTAACAACAAGCCACCGAGCAGCAGCAGATAACTGGCATCGGTTGGGCTGACTTGGAGCGGGCTGGCACCGAGCAGAAAAGCGATTGGGACGACCGCTAGATTGCCGAGAACATTTGCCGGGATCATGTTAACGTCACGACCGCTTCGCAAAATCACCAGATTTGTCGCCCACATGCAGGTTGCCCCCAGTGCCAGAAAGTCACCCAGCAGCAGGCCGGTCGACAGGCTTCCGGAGAAGATCAGCAAAATTCCGCCAAAGCAGATAGCAATAGCGACCCAGGTCCGGTGCGCAATTTTTTCCCGTAAAAAGAGATAACTGAGTAAACTGCTGAGAACCGGCGTTGCAGAGAGAATAATCAGGGTGTTAGCGGCAGCGGTATGTTTGAGGGAGCTGACGAACAGAATTGAGCCGCAAACGATGGTCGCTGCAGAATAGAGACCTGTGATGCCGATCGCCCGAAAGCTGTGCCAGAAGCGTTGTCGATAGCGGATGAAAAGCAGCAAGCAGGTCGTCAGGGCGGTCAGCAGACAACGCCAGAACAGCAGGGTCCAGATGTCGCATTCAATCAGGCGGACCATGAGCGCATCCGGACTGAGGATCAGCACTGCGGTGAAGGTCAGTAAAATGCCTTTGAAATGATCAGAACGCTCCATGGCGGCGATTGATCGCACAGGCAGCAATGGAATGCAAGCGCATTTGCTGCTGGACTGGTACTATTATGGTAAGAAAAAGGAGAATTCTTCGATGGCGATAAGTGGAAACCCGAAAAAAATAGCGCAGGATATTGCCGGTGGCTACCAGATGTTGTCGCCGCCGATGTTGAAACCATACACTCCTGCCGATCTGAAAGTGATCCTGTCCAATCTGGGAGTAGTTCAACGAGAAATCAGACAAACGCAGGTACCGATTGACGATATCGCTTTGGTCAAAGCGAAAAACATGCAGTTGTCGCGGCTGAGGCAAGCAGAAATGGTATTGCGGACACACTGTAAAAAGAAGCGGATTCCGATCTGATCAGCTTCGCTTCAACCAGTGATAAAACTCCTGGTCGACCTGATCGCCGTTACCGAAGTTAAGCTCAAGCAGGCGACGCAGGTGGCCCATCGTTATCACATCTTCCGAAATAAAGATGAAACCATAAAATTGGCCGCGGTGGTGTATCAATTCACCAGTAAATTCCATGGTGAGGTCAGAGGCTGGCAGGGCAATGGTAAGAGGGCACTGGTGACCGATTTCCAGCGGCAGGTCTTGTTCGGATTTAAACAATGCACCTTGCAGCGCCAGATCAATAAGCTCGCACCTGTGCGGCGTTTCAGAGATGTGAAGTTCGGCTTCCGTCTGGAATGGGATGCGTCGATAAATTCGCTGTTCGTTCATCTATTCTCTCCTTCGACAGGCAGTTGCAGTCGTTCGAGCTGTGTTGGTAGCAGGACGCAACGCCGCTTGTTCTCTCATCTGTCACCCCCTGAGGGTCTGGCGACGAGCGATCAAAGGTAAGTTAACAGTTTAGCAGGAATTTTACCGATTGCTAAAATGCACAGATCTGAATGCGGGATTCACCCTTGCGATGAATCCATCTCAGGAGTACATTGCCTTAGTAGTTTTAAATCTTAATGCTTGGAAAAATATGGCCCGGTATAAAAAACTGATCATTGTGATGGCCTGCAGCTTTTTGCTCGGCTGCCTGCCGTCGCCAGCGAAAAAAATCACACCCTCATTTGAACAACCGGAAACCGGTGTTTATGGTCTGGTGACAGCTGGTCGTGAGGTTGAGAGCAGTGTCTGGGTGTACGCTTATCGCAGCCAGGACAATGGTTTCCGCGGTCCGGCTGATTTTGCCGCACGGGTTAACGAAGATGGCAGTTACCTGCTCGATCTGTTGCCGGGCCGCTGGTTTCTGGTTGCCCGTTCACGGCTGGAGGGGCCGCTGACTGGTCCGCCGCAGACGGGTGACAGCTGGGCTATTTATCAGCAAAACCCACTGGTTTTGCAAGCGGATGAGGTGCAGCGAGTCGATTTAAAGCTGCTACCGGTGGCGCCGACCCTGCTGTTACGGGGCGGTAGTTTGAGTACTGGTGAGACGGGTTTTTCCGGTCGCTTGCTCGGACCGGACAGCAAACCGGTTGTCGGTGCAATTGCGCTCGCCTATCGGGATCTTGATTTTCAGCGTATGCCGGACCACAGTTCCGCGGCCGTTGCTGCGGATGGCAAATTTATGCTGTATGTTACCGTTCCGGGCCAGTATTGTTTACTGGCAAGGCAGGGGACACGGGGGCAGCCGCGGCAAGGAGAGCTTTTCGGTTTGCTCGGTGCCGGGGCGGAAGGCTGCCGGGAGCTGAAAAAAGGAGACGTTCTGGAGGTTGGCGACATTCACTTGTCACCCTATTTGCGTTAGAATGGCAAATCATCGAGCGGATGCCGGTCTTTGGCACTGCTTATCTAATATCCCGAGAGGTTGGGGAAATTTATGCGGATAACGAAACAGATTTTCATACAATTTTTGCTGCTGATTCTACTGGTTCCGGCCGGAGCCTGGTCCAAGGATAGTGCAGACTTCGACAACAACCGGGCCCGGCTGCTCGGACATATGATTCAGCAGCAGCTCAGTCATAACCACTACAGCCAGAAGCCGACCGACGATGAGTTGTCGCACGCGGCGTTTGATTTATATCTGAAGCAGCTCGATTTTCAGAAGCGTTTTTTATTGTTGGAAGACGTTGCCCAGATGAAGGCGTTTCAGGATCAGATTGATGATTCGATTCGGCGCGGTCGGCTCGACTTGCCAAAAACCGGTCGTAACTTGTTGAATCAGCGGATTAAGCAAGTCCAGAAAATGACGGCAGAACTTTTCACTGAGAAGAATAATTATCAACTGGACGAGTCGCTTGAAACCGACCCGGAAAAGCTTAAGTTTGTCGCTGATCTGCCGCAGTTGCGGGAGCGGTGGCGCAAAATCCTCAAGTTTCAGATTCTTTCCCGTTACCTCAATTTGCGCGAAGATGAGGTTGGGACTGATGATGAGGGTGCTCTGTTGCCGGTCACTGCAGAAAAAGAGCAGGAGCTGTTGAAAACGGCGCAGGAGAAGGTCGAAAAAACCAATCGCAACCTGTTTTCCCGGATGCTCGACGAGACCTTGCAGGACCATTACGACCGTTACCTGAATTCGATTTCCCGTGCTTTTGATCCGCATACCAGCTATTTACCGCCAACCTCCAAAGAGGATTTCGATATCCAGATGAGTGGTTCGTTGGAAGGCATCGGGGCCACTTTGCGTGAAGAAGATGGCTATATCAAAGTGGTGAAAATCATCCCCGGTAGCGCCGCCTATCGGCAGGGGAAGCTCGCCGCGGATGATATCATCCTGAAAGTTGGCGAAGGTGCTGGTGACCCGGTCGATATAACAGACACCCGGATCCGCGACGCGGTCGCCTTGATTCGTGGCAAAAAAGGGACCGAAGTACGACTGACGGTCAAGAAGCCGGACGGGCGCCGACTGATCATTCCGATTGTTCGCGACGTGGTGGAAATTGAGGAAACCTTCGTCAAGGGCACCACGATTGAGGATGAGAAAAGCGGCCAGACTTTCGGTTACGTTAAAATTCCATCTTTCTATCGGGACTACAGCGGTAAAACCAAACGTAACTGTACCGACGATCTGCGCAATGAATTGAAAGCGCTGAAAAAGGAAAAGATTTCAGGACTGAGTCTTGACCTGCGCAATAATGGCGGCGGCTCCTTGGGCGATGCGGTCAGCGTCACCGGTCTGTTTATCGAGACCGGGCCGGTGGTTCAGGTCCGCAGCGGCAATGGCCGGATTCGGGTGATGCGTGATGATGATCGCGATCTGGAATATGAAGGGCCGATGATTGTACTGGTCAACCGTTTCAGTGCCTCCGCATCGGAGATTCTCGCTGGTGCGTTGCAAGACTATGGCCGGGCGCTGATCGTCGGCGATGAGCACACTCATGGTAAGGGAACGGTTCAGGCGCTGCT
>CALZLE010000330.1 GCA_945788205.1 uncultured Desulfuromonadales bacterium | reverse complement strand
GGATAGAACCGTTTTTTTATCTGGAGAATATTTTCGGGCGGGTTTTTCTATGCTTGGAGTTGGTTCTGGAACCGGTTTTTTCTCCCCCCAAGGAATATTATGTTCAGCCAGCAAGCTCTTCAAGCGAGCGTTCTCCTGCCGAAGTTCTATACACTGTGGGCAACCGCTGTAGATTTTGTCTCCCATAGCCCTATCTCTTTTACGACGGGCCTGTTCGGACCAATTTGTCCCGTGCTGTTTTCATTCCCTCAAAAATTGGACCGGCAACGGCATCGGGGAATGAACCAGATAGTTGTGCGTTGACTACAGCTATGACCTGATCCAAGCGATCAAGGGTCTCGGCGATGATCTGCTCCATTTCGCCAATCGGGAAGCGGCACGCCTTTGCCGTGGAGAGCCAGTGGCGATAGAGCATCATGTGCCACTCGTCATGCCGGTTCTTGCCCATCAGTGCCATCGCCATTTTCAATCGGCGTTGCTCAAGTTGTTTTTGTGCAACTAGAGGGAACGCCGAAATCACATCGTAGAGTGGTGTCAGTCTGAAGTCTCCGCCCGGAAGGAGAAAGATACTGAAGTTTTTGGCATGGCCGTCAATGGCTCCCAGCAACCAGAAAATCAGGTTCGCGGTCATGAACATGCGGCGATCGACCAAACTGTCTGTGGAGCCTAGCAGCAACTCCATGATCGGTGAAAAACCTGGACCGCCATCACTTTCGTATTTGAGAACTGGTGGAATGTTCAGGGCCTGGCACATGTCTTCCTGCGGCAGGCGGATCAGCCAGGACCTGTCTTTAGCCCAGCGCCGGTCAAAGCGTTCGACAACCAAAGCTTTTGTTTCTTCAAAAGTGTGCATTTCTGCGTTGGCAATGGGAAGGTCGAAGGCCCTGAGGATAGCATGGCAAAGCCACTCGTTTTCAACGCTGTCGGAGAGATCCATGCCGCTATGTTCGATATGCCCGATCGGGAGTTTGAAAATATGACTGGTCGGCGTGGTGCCCAGCGGCAGATGCCATTGGTCGTCAATTTTGAGCAAGGCGGTTTTTTCCTGGGCACCGGTGACCGAGATCCGGAAGTTCTTATCTTCGCGCATCCCCAGAGGCATGGCTCGATAATTTTTCAGAATTGCAGCGATGTCGGCATCGCTTAAAGGCTCTGCTTCGATTTTCTGAACATCATCCTGCTGGCCTTCAGGGATAAGCTGCACTGCCCCGACGCAGTCCCGGCCGATGTGCCACAAAAGGTCAAAACCGTTATTTGAAATGGACCCAAAGCGTCGCTGAATTCGGTTGCGGATTGGTTGGCTATCCGGCAGCAGATTGTCGAAATAGTTTTCAACTCTATCATCAGCGTAGACTTGTTTGGCCAAAGGCATCGAGAGAGACAGTGGGCGTCCTGAACTGCTTTCGAGCCATGACTTTTCATAGCTGAACTCCAGCCTGCCATTGGCTGTGCGGGTCAGTGTGCCAACTTTTTCTCCGTTCATGTAGGCGAATAGTTCTGCTCTTAAACGTTTGCGGCCCATTTACCAGTTGTCTCCCTCGTTTTTGCCATCCGTCTTGCCCCGAGGCAGTATTGTCATCTCCAGTTCCAGGGCTGCTAGCAGTCGAAACAGAGTATCGACGCGGATATGGGTTTCGCCCCGTTCAATACGCGAGAGCATGGCCTGAGTGATTCCGACAAGGTTCCCAGCTTGCTCTTGGGTCAACTTTTTACTGATCCTGGCTGATTTGAGAATCTGGCCAAGAATTTTTGGTGAAATGGCTTTCTGCATGATATTGACTCCATCCAAATATGTCGGAATAGACATAAAACAATAATATGCCCAATTACACATAAAGTCAATTTATGCTTTTCTTAGCATAACTTGACTTTTCATCCCACGAGGATCCTGCAAAACTGAATTTACTATTTGTGAAAATCATTCCGTCGGAATCATCCCACCTCTGCACATTGTAATTTCCGGTTGGGTGTTGTGAAAAATCTCTAGAGCATGCTGAAAATCCTCGTGTCGGCAGTTCGATTCTGTCTCTGGGCACCATAAAGAAATCAGGGATCGGTGATTTTATTCGCCGATCCCTTTTTCTTTGTCTGCTTTAGATTCCTTGACAAGCATGCAATCGCATATTAGTTTGACATAAAACTATTTCTAGGGTTGGCCATGAAACGGACATTTCACAGCAGTAAACCAGAATCCGATGCGCTGAATGCGTACATCAAATTGATACGCGCCAGCGAAAACCTTTCCGTAGCAACCCACCGGCATCTTGCGGACCACGATTTGACCAGCAGTCAATTTGCAGTGCTGGAAACGCTTTATCACCTGGGGCCACTCTGCCAAATAGAGATTGGTAAGAAAATACAGAAGAGCCGCGGCAATGTCACAACAGTGGTCAACAATTTAGCAAGAAGAAAACTGATAGAACGGCAAAAAGACTGCCGTGACAAGCGTTTCTCCCAAGTAGCATTGACCGATCTTGGAGAAAAAATGGTCTATGAAGTTTTTCCTCACCACATTGCTGGTATTGTTCGAATCTTCAGCTGCCTGACTCCGGCAGAGCAACACGAACTGGCCCGCCTTTGTCGCAAACTGGGTCTAAGCCAACAAGCAAAAACATATTAGTTTAATATCAATTCAATACATAGGATCAACCCTCTAAAAACTTAACTCTAACGACCAAACATCACTCATCACATCGATAAGCCCTACCCTCAGCATAATAAATTTCCGGCTCTACTGGCTTCAGGGTCCGTTCGGACCAGAGCCTCTCAAACAGCAATGCATCCCCAAATAGCATCAATACCTGTTTACGCGCATCGCCTTTCGCCCCGGCAACACCTTCTGTGCTGACCCCCTGCACATGCCCCAACTCCTGACAGCCAACAACATCGTCGGCTCGATGGGTAACCTTCAAGCGATAATCTGCAGCATAGTACTCTTCCCACGTCATGCCATTGGGAGCCAACCCCGGAGCGCAACTCATCAAAAAAGCAGTAAAAGCAATCACCAGTCCCATTTTTCACATATTCAACTCCTCCGCCATTGTCCACTTACCTCGAGTATACCTCTGATCAACTCCGAACTTTTCTAGCAGTTGACAGCAGTTTCTACTATGGAAGATAGTGGGCAAAACCATTCTCCGGAGGCCTTTGATGACTGAACTGACCAACTGGGATCTGGGTGCGCTTTACGCTGCACCTGACGACCCCGAGCTCACGGCAACTCTTCAGCAACTCACCGATAAAGCACAATCCTTTCGCACTTGCTACAAAGACAATGTCGCTTCACTGCAAGCGGACCAACTTGCTGTCGCATTGCAGGAATACGAGCAATTGCAGATTAAAGGCTTACTGCCCTATCTTTATGCACAGCTACTGTTCACAGCAGATAGCCGGCCGGACGAAATCAAAAGCTTGTTTGCCCAGGTCAGGGAAGAGTGGGCCGAGATCAGTGAGCTGCTGCTGTTTTTCGAGCTGGAATTGATGAAACTCGATGAGCACCAATTTCGCTCTGTTCAATCCGCGACAGAATCAATTCCCTACCGCCACTACCTTAATCAGCTGCGCAAAGGCGCACCCTACACCCTGAGCGAAGAGGTGGAGCAAGCACTTAAACGTAAAGACCTGTCGGGCAAAGAAGCCTTCGGTCAGCTTTTCGAGGAGTTAACCTCAGCCTTCAGTTACAATTTTGTCCGTCCCGACGAAACCGAAGAGACTGAAGTGACGGGCGAAGAGCTATTGTCGCTCCTCTATCACTCCGATGGGAAAATCCGCGAGCGGGCCTTTTCAACCTTCCTCAATAAACATCGCGACAACGCTCTGGTGCTAACGGCCTGTTTCAACAATCTGCTGCTCGATCACGAGCGTGAAGGAGAGCTGCGTAACTATCCAGACCTGATGACACCAACCCATCTGAGCAGTGAAACTGAGCCAGAAATGGTTGAACAGATGATGGCTGTCACCGAGCAGAACTATGGCCTGGCTCGCGACTACTTTACCTTGAAGAAACGGCTGCTCGGTCTGAAAACGATGAAGAACACTGATATCTACGCTCCCCTTCCCGGTAGTGATCGACAGTTCAGTCTCGACGAAGCACGCCAGCTGGTGTTCGACTCTTTCAACGATTTTTCTCCACAATTAGCAACGCTTGCCGACAATTTCTTCAAAGATCAGCGGATCGATTGCTTCCCGGCTCCGGGCAAAACTGGCGGAGCCTTCTGCATGGGGATGCTGCCCGGCTACCAGCCGTATGTGCTGCTCAACTTCACCGGTAACCTGCGTGACGTTTCAACCTTGGCTCACGAACTGGGGCATGGGGTACATTTCGACCTTTCGCAGCAACAAAACCTCTACCACTACCAGGCTCCGCTGCCTTTGGCCGAAACCGCCAGCGTGTTCGGCGAGATGCTTTTGACCAGAAAGATGCTCGACAGCGAACAGGACAAGCAGGTTCGCATTGAACTGCTCTGTGTCAAACTGGAAGAGATCATCGCCACTACGTTCCGCCAGAATGCCCTGACCCGTTTTGAAATTGCCGCGCATAAAAAGCGTGCTGAAGGGTTATTGTCCCCGGATGACTATTGCGATCTCTGGTGGCAGGAAAACAGCAAATTATTCGGCGACACTGTCGAAATGATCGAACCCTATCGCTGGGGTTGGGCTTATATCAGCCATTTCATCCATTCCCGCTTCTATTGCTACTCCTATGTTTTTGGCGAGCTGTTGGTACTGGCGCTCTATCAGCAATACCTTGAGCAGGGGGAGGATTTTGTCCCGCTCTATCTCGATTTATTAAAAGCGGGAGGGAGTGCTCCGCCGCAGGAGTTGCTCGATCCATTCGGGATTGATCTGAGTGATCCGGGTTTCTGGCAGAAGGGATATGATTTTGTGTGGGGTTTGCTGGATGAGTTGAAGGAACTATCGAGATAATCGCATCAAGCTCAATAGCGAAGAACCTAAAAGAATCAAAAGCGTTCTCTTGCGAGAGAACCCAACCTTTTGCTTGCCCAAAAGGTTGGACCAAAAGGGCACCCCCGATGTTTCCGCCCGCTACGCGGGAACCTGCGTTACGCAAATGATTCGGGGCCGCTCACATGCGCTTCGCTTAGGCTCACGGCAAAGCTCCCGAATAATCCGCTCCACTCCGGCGGAAACCAAAGGGGGTAGAGCCGAAGGCTCTAAAGTGTCCTTGAATCTCCTCCCCCGTGTGACGCAGCCGGAGCAGCAGAGC
>CALZLE010000329.1 GCA_945788205.1 uncultured Desulfuromonadales bacterium | reverse complement strand
TGCTTTTTTATTCGGGGCGATCCCAGCCGGTCACCAAAAACAGCAGCAACAATAATTCCGACCTCGATGCCTGGAACCGGGAGCACGTCTGGGCGCGGAGTCATGCCCTCGGGCGAACGAGAAGTCGGGGACCCGCAACCGACGCCCACAACCTCTGGCCGACCGATGCCTCGATCAACGGCTCGCGGGCCAGCAAGGACTTTGACAATGGCGGGACACCGCATCATGAAGCTCCTGACACCTTCTCGGATGGCGACTCCTGGGAACCGCGAGATCATGTCAAAGGCGATGTCGCCCGTACCATGTTCTACATGGCGACCCGCTATGAGGGGGACTCAAGCGAGCCAGATCTGAGGCTGGTGGACACAACCGGCACCTCAGGGTCCAAATTCGGCAAGCTGTGTACGCTTTTCGCTTGGCACACACAAGACGCCGTCTCTGATGACGAGCGGCAGCGCAATAACGTCATCCATCAAGTGCAAGGAAACCGGAACCCGTTCATCGACCATCCGGAATGGGTCGATGCGATTTGGGGAGGAGACTGCGGTGTTCAGTAATCCTGTGCTCTTCAGGGGTCACGAATATTGAAATGTTTTGACTCTGTGGAACCAAGTTCCTGCCATAGAACTGTTGCCGGAAACATTTTTTAAAAGGAGATAAATCATGGCGGATTCAATCATCATCGGTATCCATGGCTTACGGAATAAACCTGAAAAAATGGTTCTCGAAAAGTGGTGGATGGAAGCAATTGCAGAAGGGATGAGCCGAAACTTTGGAGCGCATCTGGATTCACCTTTTGAATTAACCTATTGGGCGGACATCCAGAACTCAGCTCCTATTCCCGAGGGTGAGTTGTCAGAGCGTTATGAAAAAGCCCAAGGGGTGGGGCCACTAAGGCGTTGTGACCCAAACACATTCGACAAGATACGCGCTTTCACACAAAAATGGGGCGGAAGGCTGCTTGATAAGGAGAAGGAACTGTTCGGTCTGGGTTCGAATGTAGAAAAGTTACTCGGCATAAGCGTCAAAGACCTCAAAGAATACTACGATTCACCTGACAAGCGGAAACTGATGAGGGCGCGACTTAGCGAATTACTAAAGCAGCATAGTGAAAAACGAATCGTCCTCATTGCCCATTCGATGGGATCGATTATCGCCTATGATGCTCTGCGAGAGTTAGATAATGCTGAAATGCAAAGCATCGAGCATTTTATTACGATTGGCTCTCCCCTTGGCCTGCCCCTCGTTACGCAAAAAATCCGTAAAGAGTTCAACAAGATGAAAACACCTGAGAACGTTGTTCGGTGGACGAACCTCGCGGAGGCCACTGACAAGGTCGCCATCGACTGTAATCTTTCGGATGAATACAGAATTGCAAACGCCTCGGGTGGGAAGGTTACAGATATCCTCGTCCACAACGACTACGTTAACCATCAGGGAAAAGCGAATAGCCATAAAAGCTATGGGTACTTGCGTACGCCCGAATTATCCGAATTAATTCTGGAAGAAATTTGACTTGGTTTGTTCATGAAATGACCTGCAGGAAGGAAATAGACAGACGAGAAAGGGGGTTCAGATGAAAACGATTTTTACCATTCTTATCAGTTGTGTAGCCTTCACCACCGGTTGTAGCCTAAAAGTCGTCGACGTGAATGCTCCGGCGGTAAACTGTGTTTTTGACCCGTCATGCACGATTACGGTGACTGACAGTACAGACACCATTCCCCTTCCCACGGGAGGGACGAACTTTCTTCAGTCTCGAACCTTTGTGGGGCAACCTGGAGCCCCGGGCGATGGGCTTTATGGCTATGAGTACCGGATCGATCTGCGCAATGCGCTAGGCATCACGTATCCCCCCTGCATCAGCTCAATGAAAATCGAATTCGGACCTGTGGTCAATAGTTTGGACTATGATGGTGATGGGGACGCAGATCACGTGTATGTCGTCACAAGCGGGGGCCTTGGCAGTGTTGGTCTCGCTTCTGCAGAGAAAAACGGTGACGACATCACCTTCAACTTCAGTTCCCCAGTCTGCGCTGGTGGCAGCCCCGGAAGCGGGGAAAGCACCTTTTTCTTCGGGCTGACTTCAACGAAACCGCCAAGGTCTGTAACGGCGACCGTAAAGGAAACGACCGGTACGATTTATAATGTTCAAGCCCGCGCCCCTGATCTCAGTGCGCCATAGTCATGAATATTGAATTCATGGCATCCGTTAAGGGAAGATTCGGGATATAGTAACTTCTTGACGTTAATCATCCCCTCCCCTGCGAGCACCACCGAACGCAGGGGATTTTTCTGCCAGCAGCGCAGGGACGACTGTCCGAGCGAAGCGAGTTTTCGTCCCCGCCCTTCGCCCTTCCCCTCCCCTGTGACGCTGCCGGAATGCAGCAGATGCTTTGGGAAAAGCCGCGAGGTTGATCGCAGTGAATTGGAGCGGCCCCAAAACGCCTGCGAAATGAAGGGAACCCGTAGGGTTAGGAGCGGGGTGCCTTTTTCTGCTTACTCTTTACGGGCAAGCAAAAAGAGTAAGTCGCCGGGCGGGGCGGATCCTGCCGAAGTCGCTTTTAGCAGCAAAGAAGCATTTACAATCACTTTTTTTAATACTTCTGCTTTTCAGGAATCACTCCCCGCACACCACCTTTCGGATCGGCAACATCCCCTGCCCTACGTGGAATCAGGTGAATATGCGCATGCATAACCGACTGCCCTGAAACACTCCCACAATTCATCCCGATATTGAATCCCTTTATGGATGGATCTTCCTGCAGGCACTTTTCCTTCAGAACCAAAAGAAGGGTATCTGCATCTTGTCGCTCTTGAGCAGACATCTCGAAATAAGTTTCGACATGTCGTTTTGGAATGATGAGGTAATGATTTTTTGTGACGGGGAATTTATCGAGAATGGCAATAACCGAACCATGTTCCTTGACAATACGATTACTGCTCAAATACTGGCAGAATGGGCAATATTCATTCATTGTACAGTCCACTCTCATAGAGGAAGTGCCGGTTGCCTGAATACGCCACCATGATTTTTCTCTCGATGCCATCGAATAAAATCCAAAGAAACTGGCTGCTGGCCTGCCTGGGGCAGCTGCAGAGATCTTCCATGTAAGGCTCGAATACGCTGAACCGACTGGTCGATACCGGTAAAATTTGCTGAAATCAGAATCCTACGATCATCCGTCAAGCTCCAGGCGCCGGCGTCAAAGAGCTTATGGAGTGTCGGTTCGAGAGCGATGCCATTTTCGACAGTATCTGGACCATCGTAAGCAACCCATTTGACGTGAGCAGCTTCACAACCGAAAAAAGCCCCTCCCAAAGCAGCACAGAAGCCGGTGGCCGCACAGCGATACTCATATGCCCTGAGGACTTTTCCTCTGAAAGCCGGGTCACGTCGCCTTTTATTTGGAGATGGTTGTATTGGTTCTGACTCCTGTAACGGAAGGTCCAGACCCACTGCCACGCAGATGTCCTCGTGGAGAGATTGAGGAAAGTGACCATCGAGTATCTTTTGTACGAGCTGGTTCACCAGGGTTTTGTCAGTCGATAATGCTTGTGCAAATGAATTTGGTAAGTGACCATGGGTTTTGCGAAGCGCTTCCATTCTCGGAAATCCGCTTGCCTGGCATGGAATGTTTTTCGTTTCAGAAATTTCCCAAAGGCCATCCGACTGTAGGTGCCAGTAAGGAAGGGCGGGCTGATGGCTCCCTTTGACCGGTGGAGCATAGATGTCGAGAAGTGGTTTGAGATTGGACTCTATTTCAGTGAAGGGAAGTTCCCGCTGCCCTAGCAAGAGCCTGGAGATAGCAATAAGAAGCAGTAAGGGTTTGTGTGGCGCCCGCCTGTCTCCGCTTTTGTTGACATTGATATTACTGATCAATTCAAGCCATTGATTTTGTTCACCAACCATTTTTAACTTGCTCCGACAAGAAGCTTGGAAATTTGGGAAACAGCCGCGAGGTTGCCCGCTCAATGAACCCCTTACCGCTCCACACAGACAGCCGACAGTCGATCAACCTCCCATTGGGGCCGCCGGCCATCACCATTCCAACGGGATGACTTCCTTATCTCGAAAAGAGCCGAGCCAAAACCTGCAAAACTCACCTCATCTTGGCCGCTGACATACCCTCCCATATCACTTTTTGCCGTTGCCGTGATTCTCAGCCTCTTGCAAGCACTCCCTTGAGAAATTCGCCCGGAAAGCATGACATACTTGTACTTCTGGCCAGCACTGACAGTCGAAAATTTATAGGCATTGACCTCTTTTCGAATTGGCGGGGAATTATCCATCTGGCTTTGCAAAGCCTTAAGAGCGATCCGACGGTCCCGAAAAACCGGCCTTTCTTTTTGAACTAGGCTTGCTTGTTCAATGCCTGAAACGGCCATGTATCCGATCTCTTCTGGCGTAAAGGCCTCAGCATTCTGGTGGTTCGGCTTATCCGAAAAGGTCAGGCGTCCATTCTCATCAACCCACCGATAGATTTTTGCATCAGCCTGGTCTGCAGCGGGGACAGAACGCTCCATCTGGGGTTGCTCATTTCCGGGGCGCTCTGACTGCTGCTGGGATGAAATTTTTTGTGGGAATGTTTTTAAAGGAGCGGGAACGGACTGGGCCGGAGAATCATGACGATCCACGCCAGGCCAGTAGATAAACGCCAATAGCGCAAAAGGAAAACTGAAAATGGCCAGCTTGATAAAAGCGCTCAATGTCCCCCCTTGGAAAATTCGTAGCAGGCAAGTCAATCCTATTCAATTGGGAAGCGAGGTGTCAATTGAAAGGCAGAAAAGGCGATTGACACTCCGGCAGCAGTCATCTTCTCAGGGGCAACTGTTCAAACACCATGGGTTTTCGTCCCAGCCCTTCACCTTTCCCCCCTATGACGCTGCCGGAATGCAGCAGATGCTTTGGGAAAGAGCCGCGAAGTTGATCGCAGTGAATGTGAGCGGCCCCAAAACGGCTGCGGAATGAAGGGAACCCGAAGGGCAAGGAGTTGGGGCGCATCTCTTTGAAAACTTTCTCTCGGGCGATCAGAGAAAGTTTCTCGCCAGGGGGGGGGTGCGAGTCCCGCCGAAATTTCAGCCCTTCTCCCTC
>CALZLE010000328.1 GCA_945788205.1 uncultured Desulfuromonadales bacterium | reverse complement strand
GGCGAGATTCATTCCCGCTCCAGAGAGGCAACCGAGAACGGTGATGGCGATTTTCTGGTGCATCCTTTTTGTTTTTCCTCGATAAAGGCAGCCAGTGAACTGATCGATTGCAGTGCCGGGCGGCCCTCTTCCATATCCTTGATTTCAACGCCGAAGTGTTTCTGCACCACAACAACCAACTCCACCGCATCGAGCGAATCGAGGCCGAGCCCTTCGCCGAACAGAGCGTCATCGTTATCGATCTCATCTTGAGTCATGTCCTCCAGATTCAGTTCTTCGATCAAAACCTGCTTCAGCTTTTCCTTGGTATCCATCAATTACTCCTCAATTATTGGCTGTTGCTTCAACCACATATTAAAAAAGTTAAAAAACTGGTACGGGTGCTCCTGACAATACCCTTCAAGAGCGGCACTGAACTCCGCCGCAAAGGGGCGGAACGTTTCTTCACTGCGGCCTGACAATTCGGGCACACGGATCACTTTTGCCAACTGCAGCCGATAACTGGCCGGGCCGTCTTTGTCGGTAAAAAAGACCACCACCGGCGCACCGGTTGCCGAAGCAATTTTGTAAGCACTAAACGGCAGGTACGCCTGCTCACCGAGAAAATCGACGGCGACAGTGCTGCGATCACTGCCAAGTAACCGATCTCCCATAACACTGACAATCTGCCCCTGCTTGAGAGCCCCGAGCATTTCGAGAGTGCCGCCGAGATAGCCGGTCGGATCGATGACCTGATAGGGCCGTTCGATCCCGGCATGCTCATAATAGTGTCGGTCGATGTCGCCATCTTCGTGGCGCATCAGCATATGCACCGGCCGCTGCAGAAAATCGAGCGCCGACATGGCAACCTGCCAGCAGCCGACATGGGCCGCCATCAGAATCATGCCATTATTCTCATCACGTAATTTCAGCAGCTCTTCACGACCATCGAGACAGACTGCGAAGGACTCCGGTCCCATAATTCCGACCACCGCCCGGTCGATCAGCACCTTGCCGAAGGACAGGATCAGTCGGTAGCAGTGCCATAGCTTCTGCATCCCGGTCGCCAGTGGAAAGCGGCGTTGCAGGTAATGGCTGGCCCGCTCGCGCGCCAAACGGCTGAACAGCACATAATAACCGACAACAAAATAGAGCAGCAGATACGCCAATCTGCGGCCACCCATTTTGATCGCCAGATAAAAGAACTGATGCTGCCAGTTGCTGCCGACACTGCGACTGCTCCACTCCGCCGCCTTGCCCTGTTGTTTATCCTCTGATGGCGTCTGCATCTTTATTCTTCACCAATTTTGCTAAACCAAAAGTTAAACCGCCAACCAGCAGCGCCAGCAGAGGGGCCAGCAACAATGAGCCGAGAAACCATTCGAACAACCGCTGCATCGCCTGGTAACCGAGGGTCTCTAACGAAAACTCGGTCAACCAACCGCCGGTGCGGAGAAAGTAACCGACCTCAATACAGAGCGCCGGAACAATCGGTGGCATGCAAAGCTGACTGCTGCTGACCGCCGCTACTTTGTTGAGGCGGAAAAATCCGCAGACAAACAGGATGGCAATGGTATGACAAAACAGCAGCGGCAAGGTCCCGAGCAACACACCGACGCCAGCTGCTATCGCCAGCAATTCCGGCGAGCTATTTTCCTGTAACAACTGCCGAATCGAGCGGAGCGGGTGAATCACCGATAACGCTTTGACCCGCCCGGCATCGCTTGTATCGAAAATCTTCCGATGAGGCCAGGGGACAATCGAACGTAAAGTCAAATGGGTGTTGAGCAACGTCAACCGCCAGTTGTCCATAAAGCCGCGAAAATGTGAAATCCGCTCATCTCCCGGCGGATAATAAACCGAGATATCGACATCCCGCAACTCTACCCCAGCCCAAGCACTGCGCACCAGTATTTCGACCTCAAAATTATAGCGCCGGGTCCACAAATTGAGCTTTTCGAACACAAACAGCGGATACGCCCGAAAGCCACTTTGGCTATCCTTCAACCGGCTGCCAGTCTGCAAGCGCAGCCAGAAATTGGAAAACTGCCGTCCGAAGCGCGATGAGCCAGGGATACTCTGTTGCGCAAAATCCCGATGACCGACAATCAACGCCTGCGGGTGCTCATCGATCACAGCGAAAAAAGCTGGCAGGTCAGCCGCTGCATGCTGACCATCGGCATCGAGACAGACCATGTGACTGTAACCCTGATGCAATGCCCACTCGGCCGCCGAAAGCAATGCCGCGCCCTTGCCCCGGTTCTGCAGATGCTGCAAAAGTTCGACCGGCAGATCGGCAATCAGCTCGCGCACCGGATGACAACTGCCATCGTCGACCACCAGCACCCGCTCATGGTGTTGCAACACCTCTTCGACAACCTGCCGCAAGGTTTCTGCGTGGTTGTAGACCGGGATGACAACCAGAATTTCTGGTGCCAATTCAGGAGTCGCCATAACGCTTATTACTCAGAGCAAAACGCAAAAACTGTCCGGCACTGGCGATAAAGCGGAGCCAGCTATCGGGCGATTTCCAGAGCATGCTGACATATCCGAGTAACACCCGGTTGCGCTGGAAATGCTTCTTATAAAACTGGATGAACAGCTTTTCCAGCTGCTGCTTTTCCATCCCTTTCGGCACAAACTGGAAGTGCATGCAGTCCATCTTTGGCCAGTCTTCCTCAAAACTGCCGAGGTCGTGGATATTTTCGTAAATCGGCGAGCCGGGAAACGGCGTGAACTTGGCCAGGTTGAAATCATCTATCGGCAGCGAATAGACATACTCCATGCTGCGGCGGATCGAGTCTTCGGTTTCGCCCGGCAAGCCCATCATCAGGAGTCCCTTGGTGCGAATACCACAGGATTTGATGGTGCGGATCGTCTCGGCGAGCAGGTCGAGATCAGCATTCTGCCGATGCTGAGCCAACAGCTGTTCGTCGCCACTCTCAATCCCGAGACTGACCATCCAGCAGCCAGCCGCTTTCATCAAGGTCAGCAGCTCTTTATCGACATGCTCGGCACGCACTGCACAGTTGAAAGTCATCCCGAGCGGTTTATCGATCATCATCTGGCAGAACTCTTCAACCCGACCGCGATGAAAAGTAAACTGATCATCGTAAAAATTGATATGCCGGATACCGAATCGCTCTTTCAGATAGACGAGATGCCGGTAAAGATAATCGGCCGAGTTGTACCGGAAGGTCCGCTGAAAAACGCTGCGATCGCAGTAGCTGCAACTGTAGGGGCAACCGCGACTGGAAATGCAGCTGCTGTTCGGCGCTTTCGGATAGTTGAAGATCGGCAATTTGTAAGCGTCCGGGTAACCTTCTAACTTCTCGTAAGCCGGGAACGGCAGATCATCAAGGACCAGCGCATCGCTGCGATAACCGTTATTCACCAGCGAATCGTCTGCAGCCCGCCAGACCAGGCCACCAACCTCAGTCGGTTCCGCGCCAGCCAGCTGCGCCAGCTCCAGCATGGTCTGCTCCCCCTCGCCGATCACGGCGTAATCGATCACCGGGGAGAACTCCAGAACCTTCTCTTTCAGCGCCGAAACATGCGATCCACCGAAAGCGACACGGATTTCTGGCAACTCGCTTTTCGCCAGTTCTGCCATCCGCACCGAATCATGAAAACTGGCGGTCGTACAGCTGATGCCGAGCAGAGACGGACGTTGGTCGCGCAGGATCTCAAGCAGTTTACCGTCAGCATCCGGGTGGGCATAACAATCGAGAATGCTGCTGTTGAATCCGGCCCGATCGACATAGGCGGCAATGCTGGCCAAACCAAGAGGCGGCATAATATTCGCTTTACGCGAGATATCGTTAGCCGCCGCTTCGACCTGATAGCCGAGCGGGTGGAGCAGCAAAATATTTTTCTCGTTCAGAAACTTCACGTTATAAAGCCTGTGTATTTTTACTCCCTCTCCCTAAGGGAGAGGGTTGGGGTGAGGGGGGATCGAACCATTAAGAGCCCCCCATCCGGCCTTCAGCCACCTTCTCCCCCCTGGAGAAGGAAACAGCCCCCGCTATTTCGGGAAACGGATAAGCTTATCCCACATCAGCCCGGAAAAACCGAAATCCTTCATCACCTGCATCCGTTTCATTCCCTCGGACGGTGGGAAAATCCGGTTTTTCTGTTTGGCAAAACTTGCCTCAATCCGTTCTTCCATCATCTGCCGATCAATCTTCGGCGAGAAATAATAGATCGGTTTCAACAGTGAAGTCTCTGCATTGACGATACCATCAGCAATCGCTCGCTGATGCAGCGGAGCACCGGGATGGATGCGAATCCCGGAAAAAGCGAAAACCACCGAAGCACCAAGCTGACTCATATTCTGCAGGCCCTCATTCAGTGAATTTTCATCTTCGTCCGGGCCACCGAACATGACAAAATGGGCCGCCGGCAACCGCTCTTCGAGACAGGCCTCATTCACCGTCAGGATCTCGTCGAAGCAGAGTTGTTTATCGATCCCCGCCAAAGTTTGATCAGCAGCAGCATCGGTTCCAAGTTCAAGCGCGTAGAGACCAGCGCGCTTCATCAGCGCCAGTTCTTCACGACCAAAGCCTTGTGGCCGAAAAAAAGCCGACCACTGGATGTTCAAGTCGCGGCGCAGTATCTCTTCACACAACTTGAGGTACTCACCCTGTGGATCGTTAAACACCGAATCGGTGAAAAAGACCCGCTCGACCCCGTGCTCGTTTTTCAGCTGCTCCAACTCGTCCACCACCAACTGTGGATTGCGGGCGCGAAAACGATTCCCCTCGAGGTGCGGATAAGAGCAGTAGCTGCAACGGTAGGGGCACCCCCGTTTGGTCTGCAGGTTGACCATGCCGCTCTGCTGCAGGTAGTAGTCGACCAGGTGCGGATCGAACAGCGGCGCACTGAAACTATCACCGGGCAACGGCTCGGTCCGCCCGATAATCTGCGGCACCGCTTCTCCAGCCTCCAGACTGGCTGCCAATTGTGGCAGGGAACACTCCCCTTCGCCGATAATTGCGTGATCAACAGCAAGGTATTCGGCGATCTCCTCCGGCATGATGGTCAGTGCCGGTCCACCGATGACAATCGGCAGTTTGATATTTTTGCGTAGCTCACTGATGAAATCTTTGACCCGGCGCAGGTACCAGCCATCCTCACCACTGAAGGAATCGACGTTATCGATATTACGCAAGGAAATCGACAATAGGTCGGGAGCGAAGGTCTCAATCTCCTGCAGTAACGGTGGCAGCGACTCTCCCTGAGCCAACCAGTCGTACTGCTGCACCTGATGCCCGGCTGATTTCAGGGCACCGGCAACCACCGCCATCCCGAGCGGATAGACCGGATAAGGGTCGGTGGTGGTGTTGCTGGAGATGAGAAAAACGCGACTCATGCATCCGCCTTTTTGAACAGCCGCCGCTTGCGCGGGTTGTAGCGATGGTAGGTGCCATCGTCCATTTCTTTACGGATCACCTGCTTGAACAATTCGCCCATTTTCAACTGATGACCGCTGTCAGCGTTAAAAGTATCCCAGGCGTAATAGTACATTTCCTGCAGCTTCTCCGGGGTCATCTGCTTCGGCTGAAAAACCACCTTGTCCGCAGTGTATTTGGACCAGTCATTCGACAAAATCCGCCCCTCTTTTTCCAGCTGTCGACGGACCGGTGACTCGGGGAACGGCGTCATAATGGTGAACTCGGCAACATCCAGTTCGATCTCCAGGAGGAAATCGACCAGCCGTTTGATGTCATCCTCACTCTGATCGTCGGTGCCGAGGATGATCGTTCCTTCAATGCCGATGCCATGATCTTTGAGACGTTTGACCCGGTTGCGGATAGTATCAGACGTGTCGAAGACCGCCTGGTAGACGTACCAGGCACCGGCGTCAGCCGCCAATTTGAGGACCTCATCATCGTCAAGAATCGGGTGAGAAACCCACTTCTTTTTCAGCGGCGCCATCGCCTTAAACAGATCGATCAGCCACTGACGATCCTGGGCCAGCGAATTATCGACAATAAACAGGCGATTGTTCTGAATCGCCTCCATCTCCTCGATCACTTTATCGATCGGCCGGGGGCGAAACGCTTTGCCGCCAAGAAAACCGGTGCAGCAGGGAAAACAATCGAACTTGCAGCCACGCGAGGCATGCACCAGATCGAGCATCTGCACACCACGATAATTGTACAGCTCTCGGTCAAGGATTTCCCGCTTGGCGGTACCGACCAGACTGATATCGGGATGATTGTGCATGTAATCGTAACGCGGCTGCAGCTCGCCGCGGGCGAGATCGTCCAGCACCTGCTGAAAACGCCCTTCAACCTCGCCAAGAAATACTGAGTCGGCATGCTGTTGCACTTCATCGGCATGCAACATGGTTGAGATGCCACCAAACATCACCTTTTTGCCACGCTGACGAAATTCCGCGGCAATCTCAAACGCGCGGGGCAGTTGCGAGGTCAGCATCGTCGAGATCGAGACCAGATCACAATCGGCATCAAAATCGATGGTCTGCAGATTATCGTCAGTGAAGTTGATTTCAACTTCATCCGGCATCGCGGCAGCGAAGACCACTGGCCCATGCGGCGGCAAATGAAATTCGGTTTGACGATCCAATTTCGGCCATCGCGGATAAATTAGTTCCATCTTCATGCGCTAAAAACTCCTTAAAACAAACAGAGAGGATCCTCTGTATTAAGCTACTTTTTCGACGCCAAACAGGCGCTCACCAGTGACGGCAGGTCGTTAACCTCCGCTCCGGAGAACAGAACCTTGTCGCCCCTCAATTCTATTTCACCGTAACTGGAAACTGCAACGGCTGGCGTTTTCCCCAACAACAAAAACAGACTACCGAAAAACTCCTGCTCCACGGACAAGTCGTCTGGGGCGGCAAGATCACAAACTCCGGCCAGCACCCCCTGCTGTTCACTCCAGATCAGTTCTTCTAGTGCGTAACGCAGCGGTGCCAAACCGGTGCGGTCGGCTTGATTGAGCACCAGTGTGTTCCCGGTTAAACCGAAACGCAGCGCCGCTTCACCGAGAAAACAGTTCGGCAAAGTGTAGGCAAACAGATTCGGGCTCGCCAGTTTCCCCTTATCAGGGAGCATGGTCTGCAGATAAGCCAGATCGGTCGGCAAGCAACCAAAACGACTGGCAGCAACAATGCCGATCGAACGTTTTTCATCCCAAGCTTCCGCTCCGGCATCGCGCAGACAAAAGGCCAGCGCAGCCAGTCCGATACGGGAAAACTCATCAAGCCGTCCGAAACGCATGTCCGGTTTTTCGAACACCTGCTTCCGCTTGGGAATTTCCAGATCGCCCGGGCAGAAGGGTTGCTCCGTCGCACTCCGACCTTGCCCCATACCAGCAGCCGTCAACCAGCCGATGCCGTTAATCGAAGCTTTCATCGGCTCGCCCCCTGCAGGATAACAACGCCGTTGATGCCACCAAACCCGGAATTGCTGCAAAGCAGATAATCACCGGAAATCTTTTGTGGCTCTGCACTCAAGCGACCTCGACCCATTTCTTCCGGTTGCTGACAACCAACGGTGCCGGGAATCTGCTGCTGTTGCAATGACCGGCAGCCGACGGCAATTTCAACCCCGCCCGCAGCTCCCAGACAATGCCCCAAGCTTCCCTTGACGCCGTGCAACGGTGGCAACTTTGCTCCGAAGATCTGGTTGAAGGCAGTCAGCTCCATCGCATCGTTGTACACTGTCCCGGTTCCGTGAGCATTAATGGCAGCAACCTGTTCAGCTTTGATGTTCGCTTTATCCAAAGCTTGCTGACAAGCGAGAATCAATCCACTGCCATCGCGCGCCGGAGCGGTAACATGATGAGCATCGTTGGCGGCACCCCAACCAGCAACGTAAGCCAGCGGTTGCTCACCACAGGAGCAAGCTCGCTCTTCACTCACCAGCAACAGTGCAACGCCCGCCTCGCCCAGATTCAACCCTTTTCGTTGTTGATCAAATGGCCGGCAGGGTTCATCCGACAGCGCCTGTAGTGCAGAAAAACCGGAGAAGACAAATTCACTGACCAGATCAGCAGCATAAACGAGCACGGCTTCCGCCTGACCGGCAGCGATCAGTCCGGCTGCTCGCGCAACCGCAATAGTCGAAGAAGCACAGGCCGCGTTGATATTGCAACCATCATCAGACAGATCAAAGCGCTGGGCGATTTTTGCCACCAGCGGTTCAAACAAAACGGCCTCTGGAATTGTCGCTTCCACCCGGCAGGAGTTGGTCAGACGATCAATCTCCCCTTTGGTCGATGCCACCAAGAGCCG
>CALZLE010000327.1 GCA_945788205.1 uncultured Desulfuromonadales bacterium | reverse complement strand
CCTTTATAAACACGCGGCTCCCCCACTTTGATCAACTGCTCATGCGGCTTACTTCTGCTGCTTCTTGCTCTCTGCTCTTCACACTGCTCACAAACGGCCATCATCTTCCCCTATCATACAGCTCAACAACCAAGCCTGGAGCGGCTCTGAAGAAAACCGTTTATTTGCAACGCATTATTTTCTTGCCAGTTTCAAAAAGAATCTCAACCTTTTGTGGTCCGGCGGCCCGTTGCACCAACCCAAGCCCAAAAACAGGATGATTAATCAATGCCTTAAGCTTGTAAGATGAGGTCATTGAATAGTCGATCGCCTTTGAACTGTCGACGTTAGCCAGCAGGCTATTCCACTGCTTTCGTTCGGTTTCGATATGGCTGGAAACCCTCTTTGCAGCTGGTTTCTTCGGCACAGAAGGTGGCCGATATTTGTGCTTCCGGCTACAGACAGAGCATTGCACCTTTTCAGGAACATCATCAGCCATACTGACAACAGTGGAAGCTGTATTCTCTTTACACTTTGTGCAGCGAGCTTGAATTGGATCGCCGGGGGCAAGAATCGTTTCTGACATTGTGAATCTCCATACTATCAGGCAATAATTAGCCAGTAATTCCAGAGGAACCAGCGGGCTAAAAGGATCGAAACGGAGGATTGTGAGTCTCGAAATCTGACCAGCAACAGCGCTCTTCCATTTGGAAATCATGCTCCAAATGGCTAAAGATCGGTGACGGTGTAAAAGGACTGGCGCCAACAGAGACCGCTAGCATACACCTTTCTTCGCATTAAAGATACAAACGAACCATTTTGCCCCATTGTTCGTCACTCTAAATTGCGTAGGTTTAACTTGACCTGATTCCTCTCGACACCGGAAGATGCGGTACCCTTGACTGGAGATTCAATTTCCGTACACCGGTTTTTGCTGTCCAAAGTGAATTGATTTGATGATGAAATACAACTGCTCCCTCTGTCTCTCTGAGACCGACAACCTGTTCTTTACCGATAGAAACAGGCACTACATCAGCTGTGACCATTGCGGGCTGATCTTTGTCCCCCAAGACTTTTGGCTGAACGCTGTCGAGGAAAAGGCCGTCTACGACTTGCATGAAAACAGCCCTCATGACCAAGGATATCGCAACTTCCTCTCTCGCTTAACAACACCTTTGAGCGAAAAACTGAAGCCGCAACAAAAGGGATTGGATTTCGGCTGCGGGCCCGGACCAGCCTTGCCAACACTGCTGGAAGAACAGGGACATCAAGTCGATCGATTTGACCTTCATTACCACAATGATCCGACAATATTTGGGAATCGTTATGATTTTATCTGCGCCACAGAAGTCTTAGAACATCTACAGGCACCAAACAGTGAATTCACGAAACTGTTTTCGATCTTGAAGCCGGGCGGCTGGCTCGGTATCATGACCAAGCTTGTAATTGACCGGCAAGCCTTCAGCAAATGGCATTACATCCGGGACCTGACGCATATCTGCTTTTACAGCCACGGGACCTTTGAATATCTGGCGCACCGTTTTAATGCCGAACTTAACGTCGTGGCGAATGACGTGATTCTGCTCAGGAAAAAGTGAATGAACGATTTACAGATTTCCAATCGGATCTCTATTCCCATGGGTGAGATCGAGTTGACGGCAATCCGAGCCCAAGGGGCCGGTGGCCAGAATGTTAACAAAGTTGCCACCAGTATCCACCTGCGCTTCGATATCCGCAAATCATCCCTGCCAGCAGAAATCCAGCAACGGTTGCTGCAACTGACCGACCATCGCATCAGCAAAGATGGCATCATCGTTATCAAATCACAGCAGACGCGCAGTCAGGAACAGAACCGGCAGAATGCCCTGCTGTCATTACAGAGTCTGATTAAAAAATCGCTGGCCACACCCAAATCCCGCCGCGCGACAAAACCGAGCCGTTCCGCAAAAGAAAAACGCATGCAGCAGAAAAATAAACGGGCCCAGCTTAAATCTCTGCGCCGAAAAGTTGATGATTGATTCGACCAAGTCATGGCACAGCGAGGGCCCTCTGTGCTAAAATCACCATATGGGTCATCAATTACTCCTCACCCTGGGATTCTATGAATAGTCAGACTGCCACGGAAGAACGCTTCAACACCCTCACTCATCTGTTTGGAACTATTGCTGCGCTGATCGGCTTGATTTTTTTAATCCGACAGGAAACTGATCTCTGGAAGCTGCTCAGCTTTTCAATTTTTGGCGGGACGATGGTTCTGCTTTACGCCACCTCGACGCTCTACCATGCCATGGCCGGGCGCACAAAAAAGGTTCTGCGCAAACTCGACCATCTGGCTATTTACACCATGATCGCCGGAACCTATGCGCCTTTCACCTTGGTGACCCTGCGGAACAACTGGGGATGGCCAGCCTTCGCCGCGGTCTGGTTGCTGGCACTTGCCGGAATTGTTATCGACCTGCGACCGAATCCCAGCGGCCGCCGAACGATCCCGATCATCATTTATCTACTCATGGGCTGGATGGCACTTATTCTTGCCAAACCGCTGCTCGACAGTCTTCCAACAGCCGGTTTCGTCTGGTTGGCCATTGGCGGGATTTTCTATACCATCGGCCTGATATTCTACAGCTTTGATGAACGGATACGCTACTTTCATGCAATCTGGCACCTGTTTGTGCTGGCCGGCAGTGCTCTTCACTACATGACCGTCTATTTGTTCATCGCCTGAGCGCTCCCAGCACAAGAAAATATCCCATCCCGCTTGCCCTATTCCGTCAAAGAAGGTAAATTATTAAAATTCACAAACCAAGCTGATGGAAAACCATGACCCCAACGACCTACCTGATCGTCGAGCAGCAACAGCAGCCAGCAGAGAATTTGTCTGAGCTGCTAAAAGAGCTGTCTCAAAAATACCAGCTCGACATTTACCAGTGTCGGCAGCGACTGGTCGGGCGGGGCCTGTCTTTATTGAGCAAAGGTGCGCAGGAAAAGCTGGAACAAGTTTCTGAGCTGTTGCAGCAGTTTGATTTCGTTCACTGGCTGGTTGAGCCGAACAAACCAAAGTTTGTCCCGCCTCGCATCCGCGCACTCGAAGTCACCAGCGACAGCGTTTCCTTCACATGCCAGAAAAAATCTGTCGTTTTCCCAAAAGGATCCTCAATTCTGGCTGTCTTTGCTGAAATGTCGGGAGAACTCGCAGAAAAAAGTGTCAAGCAGCTTCTCTCCAGCCACGCTTATCGCGGCAAAGACAATGTTCGACACCTGGAAGACCATAAAATCCGCAAAACTATTTTGCGGGGCAAACCATTGCTCGACCTTTACCTGCTCGATGAACAGCAACAGATCGTTGATGCGGTAAGGG
>CALZLE010000326.1 GCA_945788205.1 uncultured Desulfuromonadales bacterium | reverse complement strand
TTTACAACCGCATGCGACCACACCTGAGCTTGAACATGAAAACACCAGAAGAAGTACATAAGAAAGCCACCTCCGCAAGGGAGGTGGCTTGAGAAAAACTGTCAATCTATTTTAGGACGTGACAGTCCATTTCTATCTGAGCTGTTTAGCGCAGGTTGTAGAAAACTTCTTTGCCGCCGAAGATAGCAGTGTCGTCCAGCTCATCTTCGATCCGCAGCAGTTGGTTGTATTTACAGACCCGGTCGGTTCGGCAGAGTGAACCGGTCTTGATCTGGCCGCAGTTGGTGGCAACCGCCAGGTCAGCGATGGTTGTGTCCTCGGTCTCGCCGGAGCGGTGCGAGGCAACGGCAGTGTAGCCGGCGCGCTTGGCCATTTCAATCGCTTCCAGAGTTTCGGTCAGGGTGCCGATCTGATTGACTTTGATCAGGATCGAATTGGCGATCCCTTTGTCGATACCTTCTTTGAGGATTTTGGTGTTGGTCACGAACAGGTCGTCGCCGACGATCTGGATCTTGTCACCAAGTTTTTCGGTCATCAGCTTCCAGCCGTCCCAGTCGTTTTCAGCCAGACCATCTTCGATGGAGACAATCGGGTATTTGGCAACTAGCTCCTCGTAGAAAGCGACGGTCTCTTCAGCGGTTTTGATCGCTTGGGTTTCGTTGGCAAAGTTATATTTGCCGTCGCTGTAGATTTCAGAAGCGGCAACGTCGAGGGCCAGCAGCACTTCTTCACCTGGTTTGTAACCAGCTGATTTGATTGCCTCCATGATCACTTCGAGCGCTTCTTCGTTGCTCTTCAGGTCGGGAGCGAAACCACCCTCATCACCAACGGCGGTGTTGTAGCCTTTGTCTTTGAGAACTTTCTTCAGAGCGTGGAAGATTTCGGCACCCATGCGCAGTGCTTCTTTGAAGCTGTCGGCGCCGGCTGGCATAATCATGAATTCCTGGATGTCGACGTTGTTGTCGGCGTGCTCACCACCATTGATGATGTTCATCATCGGCAGCGGCAGCTCTTTCGCATTGGAACCGCCGATATACTGATAAAGAGGCAGTCCGGCATCTTCGGCAGCGGCCTTGGCGCAAGCCATGGAAACGCCGAGCAGGGCGTTGGCGCCGAGTTTCGATTTGAAATCGGTGCCGTCGAGAGCCAGCAATTTTTTATCGATACCGATCTGGTCGCTTGCTTCCCAGCCGATCAGTTCTGCAGCAATCACTTCGTTGACGTGAGTCACAGCCTTGATAACACCTTTGCCGAGATAGCGAGCTTTGTCGCCATCGCGAAGCTCCAGCGCCTCGCGTTCTCCGGTCGATGCGCCGCTTGGGACTGCTGCGCGGCCGATAACGCCGGTTTCCAGCGCGACCTCTACTTCAACCGTCGGATTTCCGCGGGAATCGAGAATCTCGCGAGCATAGATGTCGATAATTTCGCTCATGTTCCACCCCTTGATATGTCGTTGTTAACAGGTTATCGTCCAGACTCTTAACTGTCGGAACGGATGCGTAAAAAACAGGGACTATTTATAGCACAGGCCGCAGCGAAATGAAGCCGTTTTTTCCTCTCTATAAGTGAATATGCCGTCATGAATCAAGTTGAGCTGAGCATCGTCATTCCGATCCTCAATGAAAGAGACGAATTACCTGATTTGTTGGCCGATCTGCGGCGTCAACAACAGGTCGATTTTGAATTGTTGGTTGTTGATGGCGGCTCGACTGATGGTGGTCTGGAATGGCTGCAGGATGAATTTCGGCAAGGCTCCCACACAATTGTGTCAGCACCTGCCGGACGTGGTCGACAGATGAATTGCGGAGCTGAGCAGGCCAAAGCCGATTGGTTATTGTTTCTGCATGTTGATAGTCGGTTTGCTGATCCCTTGGCTTTGCGTAAGGCGCTCGACAGTGTGCAGCGGACCGGTAGTCGAAATCTGGCCGGCCATTTCGCCCTTAAATTCAGACGTGCCGAGGAGACGCCGTCTGTGGGCTACTATTATTACGAATGGAAAGCACGGCTGGGTCGACCTGAAACCATTCATGGCGATCAAGGCTTTCTGCTCCGGAGCGATTTTTATCAGCAGCTTGGGGGCTTTTGCGAGACGCTACCGGTGATGGAAGATACGGATTTTGCTGAGCGGCTTAGAGAGGTCGGCCAGTGGCAGCTGTTGCCAGTCGAAATTAGTACTTCAGCTCGTCGCTTCGAGGTCGAAGGTCTTTGGCAGCGGCAGTTGCTCGGTGCGCTGATCATGTGTTTTCGGGCCGTTGGTTGGGATCGGTTTTTCGAAGCTGCTCCCGGCGTGTATCGCCAACAATCAAAAACAGAGAAATTGCAGGTGCGGTCTTTTTTTCAACTGATTCGCAAGTTGTTTAGTGAAATGGGGCGCAGCGCGGCCTGGAGAATTTGGCGAAAGAGTGGCGCTTACGTACGTGGCCACGCCTGGCAGCTCACCTTTGCGCTTGATGCTCGCCGAGCATTTCGTCGCGGGATTCCGGTTGGGCAGGGTCGCATGACGTTAACGCGCCTTTTTGAGCCGTCCTACGACCTGCTGACGGATAATCCTTTTGGTCGATTCGCAGCGACAGTTTTGCTGCGAATCTGGTTTGAATTAACCGATATCTGGCTGAGGTCCAAAGAGGGAAAAACTGACTTAAGCTAACTTGTTTCCGTTTGCTAACTATGCTAAACAGAGCACTCTTTAAAAGCAAATCTTAAACTTTATTGAAGGAGATAAGTCAAGTGGACGATTTCAAAGTAAAAGATCTTTCCCTGGCTGAGTGGGGCCGTAAAGAGATCATTCTGGCTCAGGAAGAGATGCCAGGTTTGATGGCTCTTCGCGAGGAGTATGCTGGGCAGAAACCGCTCGATGGTGCATTGATTTCTGGCTCGTTGCACATGACCATTCAGACTGCAGTGTTGATCGAAACTTTGGTCGACTTGGGTGCCAAGGTACGGTGGTGTTCCTGTAATATCTTCTCGACCCAGGATCATGCTGCCGCCGCAATCGCTGTTGGTCCAGAGGGGACTGCTGCTAATCCGCAAGGGATTCCAGTCTTTGCCTGGAAGGGCGAAACCCTTTCCGAATACTGGTGGTGTACCGAGCAGGCGCTGGCCTGGCCGGACGGTGAACTGCCGAATATGATTCTTGATGATGGTGGCGACGCGACCATGTTTGTTCTCAAGGGCAATGAGTGGTCGAAAGATGCTGTGCCGAATGTCAGTGAGGATGATCCGGAAGATTGGCGTGAGCTGGTCAACCAGCTCGAGAAGTCGATCATTGCCGACGCGATGAAGTGGATCAAAACCGCAGCTTCGATTAAAGGTGTCACCGAGGAAACCACAACTGGTGTCCACCGTCTCTACCAGATGGAAGAGGATGGCAGCTTGTTGTTCCCGGCGATGAACGTTAATGATGCTGTGACCAAGTCGAAATTTGACAATGTTTACGGCTGTCGTCATTCATTGGTCGATGGCATTATGCGTGCGACCGATGTCATGATCTCCGGTAAAGTTGCTGTAGTCTGCGGATACGGTGATGTTGGCAAAGGCTGTTGTCAGTCGCTGCGCGGACAGGGGGCTCGGGTTATTGTCACCGAGATCGACCCGATTTGTGCATTGCAGGCACTGATGGAAGGTTATGAAGTTAAGCGGGTTGAAGACGTTCTCGATTATGCTGATATCTATGTGACCACCACTGGCAACAAAGATGTCATCACCTTCGAGCATATGAAGCAGATGAAGAACAATGCCATTGTTGGCAATATCGGTCATTTTGATAACGAGATTGAAATGGCAACGATGGAGAAAGATGGTGCGGTGACACGGCAAAACATCAAGCCGCAAGTCGATCGTTGGGAATTCGAAGATGGCCACGGCGTGATTGTTCTGGCCGAAGGTCGTCTGCTCAATCTTGGTTGTGCCACTGGTCATCCGAGCTTTGTGATGTCGAATTCCTTCACCAACCAGGTCATGGCACAGATCGAATTGTTCCAGAATGCCGATCAGTACGAAAACAAGGTTTACGTACTGCCAAAGCAGCTGGATGAGAAGGTCGCCCGTCTACATCTTGACAAGCTTGGTGCCAAACTGACGGTGCTGTCAGACGATCAGTCGAAGTATCTTGGGATTCCGGTTGCCGGGCCCTATAAGCCGGATACTTATCGCTATTAAGTGCTAGTTTGAGTAACATGAAAAAGCCCGGTCAGACATTCTGATCGGGCTTTTTTGTTTTGTGGTGCCCTGTTATTCCTTCACACTCAATAGTAGCCAGACTCCCAACATCAAGAAGATGACGTTGGTCGTCCAGGCGGCCAGAAATGGTGGCAGAGCACCTGAGTAACCGAAGGCAATAATCAGTGATTGGAGGATGAAATACAGCACGCCGATTCCCAGGCTCAGGCCGATTCCCAAAGCGATATTGCTGTTACGACCGCGCTGCAGTGCAAAGGGGACCCCGAGGAAAGCCATGATCAGGCAGGTAAAGGGGGCTGCGAGTCGAGTGTGCATATCGACCCGCTGACGGGTTGCGTCGATCCCTTCTCGATCAAGTTTATGGACCATTTTGGTGAGCTGTTGGAAATTGAGAACTCCACTTTGGTTGGCATGCTGGGCAAAGTCTTCCGGTTGTCGACCGATATCGATTGTCTGGTTTTCGCGTGTTTCAACCCCAAGTAAATCACCCTGTACCCCATCAAAACTCCGTTTCGTCAGAGTTTCGGCTGACCAGCTGCCATTCTTAAACACAGCCTGTTTGGTTTCCTGACGGCTCGAAATTTTACTTGTGTCATCCAGGCTGAAAATGGTCACTCCATGAAGTGTTTGTACCTGTGGGTCGGCGACCCTGATGTTGATGATTCGATTCCTGTCCCGATACCAGAGCTCGTTGCGTTTAAGGCTGAGCTGTTGTTTTCCTTTGAGTTTAATCTCTAGCAGGTTGTTTAAGGCCTTGGTGTTGTGAGGGACAACAAATTCATTGAGTGTCAGTAATAGTAGTGACAGGCCGAAGGCCAGCAGCATGAAAGGTTGCACAATGCGCCACAAGCTCACTCCACAGGCCCGCATGGCGGTGATTTCGTTGCTACTGCTGAGGGTGCCGATAGTCAAGACCACTGTCATGAGAATTGCCAACGGCAAGATTTGTACGAAGATGAAGGGGATACTGTTCAGCAGGTAGCTCAGGTAGTCCGCTGATGTCGCTTTATATTCGATAAAATCACTGATTTTTTCGAAGAAATCGATCAGCAGATAAATGCCGATAAAAGCGCCGATGCTGAGGAACAGGATGCGCAGAAAATGCTTCAGCAGGAATCGGGTAAGAACATTCATGGCCGCTTCTCTTTCGCGCTGAAAGAGGTCTTCACTTTGCCGATTAATTTTGCTGGCCAGCTGAAAAATGTCATCGGTTGTTCGATGGCAGTGCGGTGTAGGAAATAGCTTCCTCCGAGCAGGAAACAGCAATTTGGCAACCAGAGTGCAACTTCTGCCGGAAGAGCTCCTTTGCCAGCCAAGGTGCTGGCGATACTCAGCAACAGATAATAAACAAGCGAAATTGCCAGCGCTAGAGTGAACCCGGCACCTTTGCCAGAGCGGTTTGACTGCAGGCCAAGCGGGACTCCAACCAGTGCGAAGACCAGGGGCGCAAAAGCGATGGCGATGCGTTTATGCTTTTCAACCGAGAGTTTGTATCTCGCCTCTTCATTAGCGGCAGATGTGTAAGCTTGGCCCAGTTCAGCCCAGGAAAGTTCGCTTCGTGAGCGGCGGCGTGGGGTGTCTGGAGACAGCTGTTTGCCGATGTCTAAGTTGATGTCGTAGTTGCTGAAACTGACCGTTTGGTAGGTGGACTTTTTTTCGTTTGCTGGCCGTCGATGAATTGTGCCATCGCTAAGCCGTAGCGTTAAACTATAGTCCTCCGGATTCGTGATGAAGCGCCCTTGTCGTGCAACAATTGTTGCTGGCGTTTCCCCTTCCCGCTCGTCCGAGATAAATACCCCTCGCATTACACCCTGTCGGTCATCCATTTCGCGGGTATAGAGTACCAGGTCGTTGAAGTCATCATTAAATATCCCTGGACGGATGCCCACACTGGCTTGGCTGGAGGCAATCTCAAACAGTTTGCTGCGAAAGGCAGTTTTTGCCGTTGGTTTAACGCTAATAGTCAACCAGGCGGTCAAGATAGAAAAAAGGAGAGCAATCACCAGTACCGGTTTGAGTAATGAGTAAAGGCTGACACCGGTCGCCTTAAGGGCGATGAACTCGTTGTCAGCTGACAAGCGGCCAAAAGCAAGTAGGATGCCGAGCAAAAACGATAGTGGCACAGTGACAGTGAGAAAGGTTGGCAGCAGGTAGCTGAACAACTGCACGATCTCAAGGATCGGGACACCTTTGCTGACCACCAGTTCTGTGAGTCGCGGGATCCGACCCATCAACAGCACGAAGGAAAAAATCAGCAGGCTCAGAATCGCAGGAACGCTGATCTCTTTACTTATATATTTGTGAAGACGCAGACTTGACATGGTGGCGCATATTAGTACAGCTGTGGTCGTCTGTAAATATACTAAACCTCTCTGTCTTAAGGAAAATAGTGGTGCAAAATAAAGAGTTATTGGCTGGATTATTTAGAAAAATTCACTTGCTTGGCAGCCGCTTGAATTTTATAGTCGTGCAGTTATTCAATACACACGCTTCAGGATCTGTTCAGGGTGGTTCTCGTTCAACACCAGAGGCCTGACAGAAAAGAATGAAGCGGAGGAACTAAACCAGAAAGAAGGAGCAAGAAAAATGGCACAAATTTCCATGAAACAACTGCTTGAAGCCGGCGTTCACTTTGGTCACCAGACCAAACGCTGGAACCCGAAGATGAAACCATATATCTTCGGCGCTCGTAACGGTATCTACATTGTTGACCTGCAGAAGACCGTTCGTTATTTCAAAACCGCCTACCAGTTCATTCAGGACACCGTCGCCAGTGGCGAAAAAGTTCTGTTTGTCGGCACTAAGAAGCAGGCCCAGGACGCTATCGTTGAAGAATCTCTGCGCGCTGAGCAGTTCTATGTCAACAACCGTTGGCTCGGTGGCATGCTGACCAACTTTACCACCATCAAGCAGAGTATCGATCGTTTGAAGAAGATCGAGGCAATGGTTGCTGATGGGACGATTGAGCAGTACACCAAAAAAGAGGCTCTGCAGATTGAGCGTGAGCGTATCAAGTTGGAGAGAAACCTCGGTGGCATCAAGAACATGGCCAAACTGCCCGCCGCTGTCTTCATTATCGATCCTAAAAAAGAAGCGATTGCGGTTCTGGAGGCCAAAAAACTTGGTATTCCTGTCGTAGCTGTTGTCGATACAAACTGTGACCCTGATAATATTGATTATATTATTCCGGGTAATGATGACGCTATTCGCGCCATCCGCCTGTTTGCCAGCAAAATGGCAGAAGCCTGTATCGAAGGCAATCAGCGTCGTAAGGATCAAAAACAGACTGCTGCTGAGGGCAAAGATGAGCCTGCTGTTAAGGCCGCTCCTGCCAAGGCTGAGGCTGCGCCTGCTAAAGTTGAAGAAGCTCCAGCTGCTCCGGTTGTCGAAGAGGCTCCGGTTGTTGAAGCAGAAGCACCAGCTGTTGAAAAGACGACTCCTGCTGCTGAATAATTAAGCTATCAGGATTGAAAAAAATAATGCAAAGGCCGGCGGCCGGGCTTCGGTCCGGCCGTTGCTTTAACGGATTGATAATTACGGGCTTATAGCCCGCCTAAAAA
Organism: uncultured Desulfuromonadales bacterium; assembly: GCA_945788205.1. Taxonomy (GTDB): domain Bacteria; phylum Desulfobacterota; class Desulfuromonadia; order Desulfuromonadales; family Geopsychrobacteraceae; genus Malonomonas. The sequence goes on along the minus strand of CALZLE010000326.1, from coordinate 7,408 downwards.
AACTATGGAGGATATTGTGAGTATTACAGCTGCGATGGTATCGGAACTGCGTAAGAAGACCGGTGCTGGCATGATGGATTGTAAAAAAGCTCTGACTGAAACTGCTGGCAACATGGAAGAAGCAGTCGATTTTCTGCGTAAAAAAGGCCTCTCCGCTGCAGCGAAGAAATCGGGCCGGGTTGCGGCTGAAGGTATGGTTGTCGCTGCATCCGCAGGAACTTTAGGTGCTTTGGTAGAGGTTAACGCCGAGACCGATTTTGTTGCTAAAAACGACGCTTTTAAGGCTTTTGCTGCAGGGATCGGTCAAGTTGTTCTCGAAAATTCCGCTGCCGACGTTGAGGCCCTTAAAGGGTTGGCATATCCTGAAACTGGCCGTACTGTAGCGGAAGAACTGACCCATCAGATTGCGACTATCGGCGAGAATATGGATATTCGCCGCTTTGAGCGCGCCGATGCAGGCCAGGGCGTTGTTTCTTCCTATGTCCATGGGGCTGGTAAAATCGGTGTTCTGATTGAGCTGCAGACCGAGTCGACCGATGCTAAGGTTGCTGAGCTCGGCAAGCAGATTGCCATGCACGTTGCGGCAGCGGCTCCACAGTATTTGAAGCGTGATGATGTCCCTTCTTCCGTCATTGATAAAGAAAAAGAGATCATGCGCGTTAAGGCTCTCGACAGCGGCAAGCCGGAAAATATTGTTGAGAAAATTATCACTGGTCAGATCAACAAGTATTTCGGCGAAGTCTGCTTGATCGAGCAGGCCTTTGTTATCGACCCAGACCAGAAGGTTGGTAAGGTTGTAGACGCCGTGGCAAAAGAGCTTGGCACAGAGATTACCCTGAGCAGCTACACCCGTTATCAGCTCGGTGAAGGAATTGAGAAAAAAGAAGATGATTTCGCAGCCGAAGTTGCTGCCCTGAGCAAGTAAATTTCCTCTTCCCGCAGGAGCTGACGTGGCGACTAAGTATCAACGCGTACTTTTAAAACTGAGTGGTGAAGCCTTGGCCGGTGAGCAAGGGTATGGCATCGATCCGGAAGTGATCACTGGAATTGCGGCAGAGATCAAAGAAGTTGTTGCGCTCGGCGTGCAGGTTGCGCTGGTGATCGGCGGCGGGAATATTTTCCGTGGTTTGGCGGCTTCATCGAAAGGGATGGATCGGGCCAGTGCCGATTATATGGGCATGTTGGCGACGGTTATGAACAGCTTGGCCATGCAGGACGCTCTGGAAAAGCAGGGCGTTGTAACGCGTGTGCAGTCGGCGATTGAAATGCAGCAGGTTGCGGAACCTTATATCCGCCGTCGCGCTGTCCGGCACTTGGAGAAGGGTCGGGTTGTCATCTTCAGCGCCGGAACTGGTAATCCGTATTTCACGACCGATACAGCTGCCAGCTTGCGGGCAATGGAAATTAATGCCGAGGTTATTCTCAAGGCGACCAAAGTTGACGGAGTTTATACCTCCGATCCGATGAAAAATAGTGACGCTGTCAAATTGCCAACCCTGACTTATCTGGAAGTGTTGCAGAAGGGGTTGCAAGTCATGGATGCAACGGCAACGTCTCTCTGTATGGATAATGATTTGCCAATGATTATTTTTGATCTGACCCAACGGGGCAACATCCAGAAAGTTGTTCTCGGGGAGCAGATCGGTACAATTGTCAAAGGAGGTGACACGGATGATTGATGAAGTCATGAGTGAAGCCCGTGCAGCTATGGACAAGGCTGTCAAGGCACTGAAAAAAGAGATGACCAAGGTCCGAACCGGTCGGGCAACAACAAATCTGCTCGATGATGTTCGGGTCGATTACTACGGCGTTCCGACTCCGTTGAATCAGGTCGCTACACTTGCGGCACCAGAGCCACGTCTGATTACTGTCCAGCCGTGGGAAAAGAATTTGATCTCGGATATCGAGAAGGCATTGTTCAAAGCCGACCTTGGCTTGACTCCCTCATCGGATGGTCAGCTGATCAGACTGCCGGTGCCGGCATTGACCGAAGAGCGGCGCAAGGAGATGGCGAAAATCATCAAACGAATGGGTGAAGAAGCCAAAATTTCCGTTCGGAGTGCGCGGCGTGATGCCAATGAGACCCTGAAGATGCTGGAAAAAGAAAAAGAAATTACTGAAGATGACTTGAAGCGAAGCGAAAAGGATGTCCAGCAGGTGACGGATGAATTTGTCGCAACGATCGATTCAGTTGTGCAGAACAAAGAAGCAGAAGTTATGGAGATCTGATTTTTGCGCTCAATACAAAATTATAGGAGAAGAGAATGGCTCTGAAAATTAACGAAGAGTGTATTGCGTGTGGGACCTGTGTTGATTCTTGTCCGCTGGGCGCAATCGTCGAATCTGGCGACACCTACGTGATCACTGACGAGTGTACAGAGTGTCAAGCCTGTGTGGAGAGCTGCCCAGTCGACGCAATCGTTAACTGAGGCTAGCTTCAGTTCGTTTTTTAAGGGGATGCCTTGCTGGCATCCCCTTTTTTATTGGAGGCAACTTTCCATTGTTGCTGTCGCTGTATTAATCATGCTAATTTTACGCCTTATGTTTATCGCGTGAGGGGTAGGTTGTAAATGTCGGATCAGCAGCAACAGAATATGGCACCGTTAGAACATCTGGCGATCATTATGGATGGGAACGGTCGCTGGGCAAAGAATCAAGGGCTGCCACGCATTGCCGGGCATCATCAAGGCGTGCAGACTGTGATTCAGGTCGTTGATGAGTGCGTCAAGGTTGGCATTCGCTATTTAAGTCTGTTTGCCTTCAGTTCTGAAAATTGGGGTCGTCCTCAGCAGGAAGTTGAGGCCCTGATGGAGTTGTTATTGCAATTTCTTGCTTCGCAACGGCAGAAGATGCTCGATGGCGGTATCCGGTTGCGCGTTATCGGAGATCGAAGTCGGTTGACAGAGTCGGTTCGTCAGGCCTTGGCCGACGCGGAAAAAGAAACCGCAGCAGGAACTACTTTGACCATGGTTTTGGCGCTTTCCTATGGCGGTCGTGACGAAATTCTGCGTGCCGCAAAAAAACTGGCTGAACAAGCTGTTTCAGGGTCAGTTGATTTGCAGTCTATTGATAATAAACAGTTTTCTACGCTTCTTGATACCCAAGATATTCCCGAACCCGACCTGTTGATTCGTACCAGTGGTGAGCAACGGATCAGCAACTTTCTGCTCTGGCAGGCAGCCTATGCCGAGCTCTATTTTACGGACGTCCTCTGGCCTGATTTTAATGCTCAGGAGCTGCATAAGGCCATCGAGGACTACCGGCAGCGGAAGCGGCGGTTTGGTTTAACTGATGACCAGTTGCAGCCGGGACGTCAGTTGCCGGAAGGAGAGAACCATTAAACAGCGTATCCTGACAGCTGCTATCGCTCTGCCGTTGCTGATAGTATTGGTTGCTTTTGCCAACCCTCTGATTTTTTCGTTGTTTCTCGCCGTGGTTTTATTTCTTGCCCTGCTCGAATTTAATCGCATGGGCTTAGCTGCAGACCACTCAATCGAACAGTGGGTCGCTGCTGCTGGTGGTGCACTGAGTGTTCCACTGCTCTATTTTCAGCAAGAAACCCTCTTGTTGCCTTTTTTTGCTGGAACGATTCTGCTGCTCGGTGTGTTGTTTCTGTTTCGTTTGCCCGAAATCAAGGAAATTCAACAGCGACTCGGTTGGCTTTGCCTCGGACTTTTCTATCTGCCGTTTCTCCTTGGGCACTTGTACCTGATACGGATATTACCCGAAGGGCGGGCATGGATTTTTCTGACTCTTTTGGTCATAATGATCTGTGACACCTTTGCTTACTTTGTTGGCAGCAATTTTGGCAAGCGCAAACTTTATCCGGCAGTCAGCCCGAATAAGAGTGTCGAGGGGGGGCTTGGCGGATTGGTTGGCTCGGTACTGGTGGTTGTCCTGGCCGGAGTCACCTTTTTGCCACAGATCGGGATTTTTGATGGCATTGTTGTTGGCTTGCTGCTTGGCACAATTGGCCAATTGGGGGACTTGTTTGAATCCTTGTTGAAGCGTGCCTGCGGTGTTAAGGATTCTGGTAGCTTAATCCCGGGACATGGAGGTTTGCTCGATCGCCTCGACAGCTTGTTGTTCGCTTTCCCGGTTGTATATTGTCTCGCCAAGTATGGATATGGCGGGTGAGTGAGATAATGAAAAATCTGACAATTCTCGGTTCTACTGGCTCTATCGGTGTCAGTACTTTACAGATTGTCGACGCGTTTCCCGATCTCTATCGGGTTGTTGCCTTGTCGGCTGGTAAAAACGTAGACCTGTTGTTAAAACAGGTGAAGGCTTTTCGCCCCAAGGTCGTTGCCGTTGCGAGTGAAGCAGATGCAGAGAAGCTTGCTGCCAACTTAAAAGGGCATGATGTGCAGATCCTTTCTGGTGTTGAGGGTCTGATACAGTGCGCCACCTATCCGGACAGCCAAATGGTGGTTGCGGCAATCGTCGGTGCTGCTGGACTGGTTCCGACCATGGCGGCCATTAAAGCTGGTAAAGATGTCGCTCTGGCCAATAAAGAGACTTTGGTTGCGGCAGGTCCGCTGGTGATGGATGAGGTTGAAAGACAGGGGTGCAACATGATCCCCGTCGACAGTGAGCACTCGGCGATTTTCCAGTCCTTGGCCGGGCAACGTAACGAAGATATTCGTCGTTTGATCTTGACCGCTTCGGGTGGACCTTTTCGCAAACATACCCTTAAACAGCTCGAATCAGTCTTGCCAGCAGATGCGCTTGCGCATCCAAACTGGGATATGGGTCGGAAAATATCGATCGACTCGGCAACGATGATGAATAAAGGGCTGGAAGTGATAGAGGCCCATTGGCTGTTTCGGGTTCCTGCCAGTCAGATCGCGGTTCATATCCACCCGGAGAGTATCATTCATTCGATGGTTGAATACCAGGATGGTGCAGTGATGGCGCAGCTCGGCATCCCGGATATGAAAACACCGATTGCTTACGCTCTGTCCTGGCCGCAACGGTTACCCCTTAAGCAGGAACCACTTAACTTGACCCAGGCTGGCCGTTTAACATTTGACGAGCCGGATCTGGAGCGTTTCCCATGCTTGCGGCTTGCCTATCAGGCACTGGAAGTCGGTGGCAGCTTGCCGGCAGTAATGAACGCTGCAAATGAAGTCGCCGTCGAGGCATTTCTGCAGAACCGGATCAGTTTTCTGGGGATTGCAGGTTTGATTGAAGCTGTGATGAAACGTCATCAACGTGAAGAACTGACAACAATCGACAGGGTTCTGCAGGCTGACCTGTGGGGACGTCAGGAAGCAAGAACCTTGATTGATGGAGGTCTCAAATGACAACCGTTATCGCCGGTATTCTGATGCTCGGAGTGCTGGTTTTTGTTCATGAACTTGGTCACTTTTGGATTGCCAAGTGGTGTGGCGTTAAAGTTCTGAAGTTCTCCCTCGGGTTCGGCCCTAAACTGGTTGCGAAACAATGGGGTGAAACCGAGTATCTGATTTGTGCCATCCCGCTTGGCGGTTATGTTCAGATGCTTGGTGAGGGTGGCGGTGAACAGGGCGAAGCTGCGGAATTGACTGAAGAGGAGCGGAAACGTTCTTTTGCTGATATGCCGGTTTCGAAACGGCTGGCGATTGTTTCTGCCGGACCGATCATGAATCTGCTGCTCCCATTTTTGATTCTGCCGATCTCATTTATGGTCGGCGTGCAGATGCCGAGTTACATCGAGCAGGAACCCTGTATCGGTTATGTCGCTCCGGAATCGAACGCTGCTACCGCTGGTTTTGTCGCTGGAGATTGCGTGGTGACGCTCAATCAGGAAGCGGTGACAACCTGGAACGATACGCAAAAGGCCTTTGTTGGCGCTGCGGGCGATCCATTGGAGTTTCAGGTCGAGCGCAATGGTGAGCTCCTGCAACTTGTAATTCCGGAAGACAACAAAAGTCTTGAGGGGATGGAAGCTCTTGGATTGCTTCCGTTCCAGAACGCTCAAGTCGGTGGCCTGGCGGAAAATATGCCGGCCAAGATTGCCGGGATTCGTGAGGGGGATTTGATCCTGCAGATCGCTGATCAGCAGATCAATTCCTGGTATGATCTGCGCACGGTTATCCAGGATGTTGGCGCAAATTCAGTTCCTGTATTGCTGGAGCGTGATGGCCAGCAACTGACGGTTGAACTTGTCCCGGAACAGCGAGAACCTGAAGGGGCTTTTCTGATTGGCATTGCACCGTTGCACGCTTCTGAGTTGAAGCGTTTCGGTTTTGCCGACGCCTTTGCTGAGGGTGCAAAGCGAACCTGGGAGTTGATCGAACTGACGGTTGTCTTTGTGCAGAAGCTATTCAGTGGCAGCGTTTCGGCAAAGAATATCGGTGGTCCGATTACTGTTGTGCAGGTGGCAGGACAGGCCGCGCAAACCGATCTGTCAGCCATTCTCTCCGTATTGGCTTTCATCTCCATTCAGCTGGGGATCCTCAACCTGTTGCCGATTCCTATTCTTGACGGTGGTCACATTTTATTCAGCCTTGTTGAGCTGATCATGCGCCGCCCGGTTTCGATCCGAATTCGGGAGATGGCTCAGCAAGTCGGGATGGCGATGTTGTTGATGCTGATGGTATTGGCCTTTTACAACGATATTGTAAGGCTCTGGGGCTGATGCAAACGAGTGCCGAGCCAAAGATTCTTGCGGTCGACAGCTCTTCAATGACCGGCAGCGTTGCTCTTTGTCATGGGGAAACGTTGATCGCCGAATCGATATTGAATGTCCGTTGTACCCATAGTGAGAAACTGCTCGGACAGATTGACCTGCTGTTGACCGAGGCTGGCTGGCAGTTGCAGGATCTCGACCTGTTGGTGGCGATCACCGGTCCAGGCTCCTTTACCGGGTTGCGGATTGGAATCGCGACGATAAAGGGATTGGCGCAAGCGCTTGACAAGCCGGTCGTCGGTGTCTCCTCCTTGCAGATGTTGGCAATGAACCTGCCACTCTCGCCGGTCCCGATTTGTGTTTTTATGGATGCCCGAAAAAAAGAAGTTTACAGCCAGCTTTTCGAGTGGACTTCAAAGGGGCCGATTCCCTTGGCCGACGCTCAGGTGCTTGCTCCCGATCGGTTGTTGCAGCAGCTGAAAGGAGCAGTTGCTCTCGTTGGTGATGGGGTTCCGCTTTATAAGCCCCTGATAGGGGAGATTCTGGCCGACAAGGCACTGCTGCCGATCGCTGCAGCCCATCAACCAAGGGTCTCTCAGGCCGCTTGGTTGGGGTGGCAGGCGTATGGTGCTGGAGACCTGACCACCGCAGCAGATTTATTGCCAATCTATATCCGCCCGTCCGATGCGGAATTGAGTAAAAAGAATAAAACTACGGTCCTATCCACCAAACAAAGGTGGATGTGACATAGGTTGACATTATCGTGATGGATCATAGCTCCATAAAGGAGGTATG
>CALZLE010000325.1 GCA_945788205.1 uncultured Desulfuromonadales bacterium | reverse complement strand
CAGTGCGGCAACAAATGCATTTTCTGCTTTGTCCATCAGTTGCCGAAGGGAATGCGTCGTTCCCTTTATATAAAGGACGAAGATTATCGCTTTTCCTACCTTTATGGTTCATATATTACTTTAAGTAATTTAGAGGAAGAGGATTTTCAGCGGATTTTTGCCCAACAGCTTTCTCCCCTCTATATCTCGGTCCATGCGACCGATGATTCGCTCAGTCAGCAGTTAATTGGCTGTGCCACTCCGCCGATAATGCCATTGATCAACCGATTGACCTCAGGGGGCATTGAATTGCACTGTCAGATTGTAGTTTGCCCCGGGATTAACGACGGTGCGGTATTGAAAAAATCGATTGCCGATTTGGCCGAATTCGCGCCGCAGGTTGCGACCCTGGCTGTGGTCCCCGTTGGTCTGACGCGCCATCGTGAACAACTTCCTGCTCTACGCAAACTGACAACAGATGAAGCACGGCAGGTTCTCTTTCTGGTCGATCAACTTCAGGAGAAATATTTGGAAGAAAAGGGGAGTCGATTCGTTTTCGCTGCAGATGAAATCTATTTGCAGGCTGGTGCCGACATTCCTGACATCTCTTTCTATGAAGAGCTTTCACAGCTTGAAAACGGAGTCGGTTTGATCGCTCAATTCCGTCAGCAAGTGGACGAGGTTTTACTTGAAACTGAGTCGCTTGATTTGCAGAAAGTCAGCTTGGTGACGGGTTATTCTTTTGGCAGTGAATTGCAGAGTTTTGCCGAACGGTTGACCGTAAGAACCGGAGTAGAACTCCCCGTACTGTCAGTTGCAAACAGTTTTTTTGGCTCAGATGTAACCGTCACAGGTCTGTTGACCGGAACAGATCTTCTCCAATATTTATCTCAGCAGGATTTAGGGCAAGGATTGTTGCTTCCGGATGTGATGCTCAAAGAAGGCGAGCAGTTGCTACTTGACGATTTGTCGGTAGATGATTTGAGCAAACAATTGGGGATACCAATCATCGTTGTCGAAAGCTCCCCTTGGGGCGTACTTGAGGGTTTGGAGACTTTGGCCGAAGGGCCTGTCAGTATTGTTCACTGTTGAAGCTTATGAACCGTCCTCAGATTGAAATTCCAGTTCTCGGCATGAAGTGCCAGAAATGTGTCGCCAGGGTAACCAGCCTGATCAGCGCATTTCCGCAGGTTGAGCAGGTGGTCGTCTCTCTTGAAGAGCAACAAGCGACGATTTTGTTCTCCGATGCTCCAGGACCGCCGATCGCACAGATCAAAAATGCTTTGGGTGAAGCTGGCTTTGAGACGGCTGAAACTTTTTATAGCGAACCCCAATCAGAGACGATCGCTCAGTCAACGGATGCTGATGGCTCTGGGGCATTTGAACTTCTGCAATTTTCCATTCAGGGGATGAGCTGTGCGTCCTGTGCGGCGACAATTGAAAAACGCCTGAAAAAACTACCCGGTATCGAGCGAGTTTCTGTCAACCTGGCGACGAATTCCGGACAGGTTGACTTCTGTCCGGCTCTCCTTTCCTCCGAAGATATCTATGCTGCCGTTGCCGCAGCCGGGTTTAGGGCTGTTGCCGCAGATGAGAATGAAATCGATGATGAAGAGACGCGTAAAGAATTAATCGGTCTTTCGCTTGCCGTTGCCTGCGCAGTTCCGATCATGCTGCTTATGTTTTTTCCGCTGTTCGGTTCCATGACTTTGCCGGTTATCGCTTTGTTGGCGACGATCACCCAATTTACCGCTGGCCTCGGTTTTTATCAAAGCGCAATAAAATCACTGAAAAATCGTTCCGCTAATATGGATGTGTTGGTTTCTCTTGGGATTACTGCTGCCTATGGTTATTCCCTTTTGGCCGTCTTCGGCTTTCTCGGACCGGCTGCAACGGTTTTTTTTGAAACCAGTGCCATGCTGATTATGTTTATCCGTTTTGGGAAGTGGTTGGAAGCGCGCGTCAAAGGAAGGGCAGGGGCGGCCCTGAAGCAGTTGTTAACGTTGCAGGCCGACCATGCTGTGTTGGTGGTTGATGGCTCAGAAAGAGAAGTCGCAGCAAGTTCAGTGAACCTCGGAGATCTCCTGTTGGTACGGCCGGGGGAGAAAATTCCGGTCGATGGTGAAGTCGTCGAAGGGACATCAGCAGTAGACGAAGCGATGATCAGTGGCGAGTCGCTCCCAGTTGATAAAGTACCTGGTTCAGAGGTGATCGGAGCAACGATCAATCAGTCAGGGCGACTGCTTATTCGTGCAATCCGCGTTGGCAAGGAAACGATGCTTGCTCAGATTGTTCGTCTGGTCGAGGATGCTCAGGGTGATAAGGCACCAATTCAAAGACTTGCCGACCAGGTGTCTAACTATTTTGTTCCAGCGGTTTTAATTGTTTCGCTGCTGACTTTTTGTGTTTGGTTCCTGCTTGCCAGTAGTGGCTTCCTGTTTGCTTTCCAGATGGCGATTGCCGTTTTGGTCATCGCCTGTCCTTGTGCTCTTGGTTTAGCAACTCCGACGGCGATCATGGTTGGCAGCTCCGTCGGACTGGAGCGCGGAATTCTGTTTAAAAAGGCTTCAGTTCTCGAACAGATATCTAAATTGCAGATGTTGTTGCTCGATAAAACCGGAACTCTGACCAGCGGGCAGTTTCAGGTTGTTGAGGTTGTCTGCTTTAACGATTTTAAAGAGGCTGCAGTTCTCAAACTTGCCGCAAGTATAGAACAAGGCAGCACTCATCCGCTGGCTAAGAGTATTGTTGAAACGGCGCAACAACGACGAATAAATTTGACAACGATCAATCAGGTTGAAGAAATCGGTGGGCAAGGTTTGCGGGCACAAATCGATGGGCAAGTGGTTCTGTGTGGACAACCAAAACTGTTGACCTCAGCTGGGATCGATGTCTCTATCGCTACCGCAGACATTGCTAGGTTATCTGCTGCAGGAAACTCGCTTGTGATGCTCGCTCGCGATGGCCAGCTGTTCGGCATAATCGCCTTGACAGATATGCTCAAACCGAATGCCGACCGGGTTGTCTCACAGCTACAGGGATTGGGGATCGATTGTGTTTTGCTCACCGGTGATCGACGCGTTGCCGCAAATGCAGTTGCCGATAAGATTGGCATAAAAGATGTTGAGGCCGAGGTGTTGCCGGAGCAAAAACTGGAGGTCGTGCGCAAGTATCAACAGCAGGGCTTGTTGGTCGGGATGGTCGGTGATGGTATCAATGATGCACCAGCGCTGGCGCAGGCCGATATCGGAATAGCTATCGGCAGTGGCACCGATGTTGCGAAAGAGACTGGTGATCTGATCCTGGTTGGTGGCGATCTGTTCGACATTGAACGAAGTATTCGTTTGGGCCGACAGACGCTTTTAAAAAT
>CALZLE010000324.1 GCA_945788205.1 uncultured Desulfuromonadales bacterium | reverse complement strand
GTAAGAGAGCTGTAGTTCCAGCGTAGAGTTTATGCGGAAAGGGACAGACTCCACAGGAGTCTGTCCCCCTTTTGTATTTTTGAACTAGCATGTGCCGGTCAAAGATTATCCAGTGCTTCTGCTGATAATCGAATCTGCCCCTGCCGGAATGTCTTCTAGAACCGCAGAGGTGATGTAGTTAGAAAGGGTTGTCGCCGCTTGATTGTCGGTTTTTTGAAATTTTATCGCCATTCCGGGTTTAGCCCTTAAGACCTCAATCCGGGAGCCTTTCTGGTAGATAACAAGCCCAATAAAATTCAAAGGTTTCTGGCCCGGCAGAGTCAGAGAGAGATCGACCGAGGTGCCGACCGGGAGTGGTTCCCCGGACTGCAGATAAATCCCCCCTTCGGAAAGATTAAGTGGTTGGTACACCTCGATTTTGTCCTTGTGGGTGACAACCACCGGGGTTTTAAAGCGGATGCGCGGATGCTGGCGTTTGATTTGCTTGCCTGTTGCTAAAAACTCCTGCATCAGGGTGTGCAGTTTGCGCAGATCAAACGGGGAATTCAGCAAAGCTTCGTAGCCGAAACGAAAATATTCTTCGTTTGATGTTTTGCTGTGTTGAGCGGCCATCATAATCAGCGGGATGTGTGCCCATTGCGGGTGGCGTTTGATCTGTTCTTGCGTTGCGATCACATCTCTGGCGGGCAGGTGCCCATCAAAAATGATCAGCTTTGCTGGTTTTGCTTCCAACAGAGCTAACGCCTGAGCGCCGTCTTCAGTAATGATCGCCTCATACCCAAGACAGTCGAGCAGGTTGTACAACTGAAGGGTCGATGAGAGCTTCCCTCCTGCAATGATGATCCGCAAACCCCGCACTTTAACTCTCCTCTAAATAAAAAGGGGACAGACTCCCCAAGGTGCCTGTCCCCTAAATACTACCCGAAAATCGTTTAAACTTCGATCGGTTCGCGGCACAATTGTTGATAATATTCCTTGAGCCGGTTCGAAAACAGATCATTGTCAATGTTGAGTTCTGCAAGCCTGACGATTTTTCCCGACTCAATAATGTAGAGTTCGTTGGCGGAGCAGCCAGATTCACCGCGCGGGACAAAAACATTGAAAACCTGAACGTCGGTGTTCACCGCTTCTAGAGGTGCCTGCCCGTTCATTTCCCGGTGCAGATTGTAGATGACTTGTTTGATGTGCGGATTGGCTTCATTGATATGGCAGGATGTGTCGAGTGCATAGAGCAGCCGATTAAGAATTGTCTTGGCCGCCATGGTTTTAACCAGGGTGCCGGAAGAGATCGAGCCATTCACCGCGCGATCGATATCTTCCGCAGTTGCTTGTTGCCAGTTGGCGGCGTTGTTCAGTTCCATTTTATCTCCGTACAGACTTGAATACTTGAGGTGATTATTGTTTCCTAATCAAGCGTTAAGAATAGCAGTTTGCAGGAGAAGTGAAAAGACTTTATTTTGGCGCGCTCTAATCTTTTTTGGGTGGGGAGCGTTGCCATTACGTCATTCTGCGACTACATCGACAGGCTGGCAAATGCGTTGCGGATTTTAACTTTTGTGCCTTTGTTTTCTTCGGGGCTTCCAGCGACAAAAAATTCAATTTCGTCCGGCGAAAAGCCAACTCTCACTGTATGTTCCTCGGTGCTAACTCGCAGCAACCACTCATAACCCTGATCGACCCACTCGAACTTGTCGGGTCGCAGACCGTGCTGCGAAGCGTAACGCAGGGCGACTTCCTGCAACATTTCTTGCCCTTTTTCTGTCTCCGTCATCTCTATTCCTCCCGGTTAAATTAAATATGAATGCAGAAAGACACAGTCTTTAAAGCTGTCTATAACCGTTCTTATTTCTACCAATCTGTCGGATAGTCATCCTCTATTTGTGTTGGGTCATTGTAGATGAGAATTGAATTCTTGTCCCGTTGTAGAACCTTGGTGACCGTCTCAACAGGAATCAGCACCGGCTCCCCATTGTGCAGAGCCAACCCGATTCGGCCATTTGCTAGCTTATCTGCAATCTCTTGTTTAACTGAAATTTTCTCTATCTTTCCACCGGCGACATAGTTATAGACCGCATTACCTTCTTCTATAGGTAACCGATTGGTTTCAATCAGTTGTTGCGCCGCTGCTAGATCCGCCTTGCGTTGGGATTGGTGCTCACGTTTTATGTTCAACTGACGGTCCTGCTCGGCCCGTTCGGCTTGTTGCTGCTGCAGTCTTTGCTTCTCCGTATCATTGACAGGGAGCTTGCCTTTTCGTTTCTTTTGATTCTTCACCCTTTTTTCGTGGTCGGCTTTTTTGACCTGCTTTTTGTCAACCAACCCAGCTTTAAGCAGCTGCTCTTGTATCGAAAGGCCCATCTACAACTCCGAGATATCTTGAAGGTTTTGAGGAGAAAACGAGGATAAGATTACCTAAAAAAAGAACAGGGCGCAGTTCTTTTCAGCAGCAGGAGGTTCCTTTGCCGCAGGATGATTCCCGCTGATCAGAAGATTCAGACTGCTGACCACAACAACCGGTGTGAGGTTGACCATTGAGCATCTCTTCGATGCTCGCATCCATGGCCAGCTCGAGGTTGGCGAGGAGGGTCGCAAATTGACCGGCAACCAGACCTTTTTCACAGGACGGGCAGGTTGAATAGGACTTTTTGAACCAGCTTAGCGTTTCGTAGATCGATTCTTCACAGTAAGGGCAGTTCAGGGCTATTTGGGGTTCAGAGTGCACGGTTGTTCTCCTGGAAATGTATTGTGAGCGACAGTTCGTCACCATAACAGAATGCGTGGAGCTTTGAATATGGCTGATCACTGGTTACCGGGAATTTTAGCATTTACCGGGATATCTTATTTTCGGGTATGAGTACCAGGTCAAAGACTGCCTGCGCACTGCCTTTTTGCAGGTAATGCTGAGTCGTCAGGGTTTTGAATCCGGCGGCGGTCACCCTGATATGGATGTGTGCCGGGCGGGTGGCATAGTCGCCGGGGAAATCGGTTTCGAATTTGTATTCACCCGACTTGTCGGTGATGATTGCCGCCCGGTGAGCATCACCGTAGCGACCGTTCGGTCCGGTTTGCCAAAACTCGATCAGCGGCGAGGGGATTGCAGAGCAATCACTGGCCGATTTGACGGTGCCGGTTAGCAGATAGCCGGAACCGATTTTTGAGCGCAGAGGTGCTCCTTGGCGGTAGAAAGGGCCCATCTCATCTTCCGCGGTTGGAGGACATTTGAAATCTGTTGATGGCTGTAGATCGGCAGCCATTGGAGCTGTGATTAGGGTTGCGATCAGCAACAGCAGAAGAAATATGGAGGGGATGATATTCATACGTCCATTATAGCAGCGTGATGACCTGAATTTGTAGGGGGGCAGAGGCAAAAAGGCCCAGTCCCCCTTTGGAGTGATTCGGAGGGAACACTGATTTTTCGTTTCGTGTAAAATGAGGGTGTCAGTGAACGGAGGTTGTTATGAAAGAAGCACCTTGTGAACAATGCGGTTATCTGTGGGTAGAAGATGAGTTGCTGCAACGCGAGGACAACGGGAAGATGGTTTGTCCTGGGTGTTCTGGCTTGCTTGATGACGAAGATTTAAGCTGTCAATACGACGAAACCGGTTAGCCCAATGAGTGGGGACAGGCGTAAGAGGCGCCTGTCCCCATTTCATTTCCGGAGTTTTTTGTTTAAAGGGAGGGGGTACGCTGCAGCTGTGAAATACAGCGACTACATTTAGCTACCAGTCGAAACTGGCTTGGTTTTTCCGACAATCGACATTGCTGTCGCCACCATCCCTGCCATATCGCCCATGTTGGTCGGGATCAGCATGGTATTGCTTTCTTGAGCCAGTTTGCCGAATTCTTTCACATATTGTTCCGCAACCCGTAAATTTGCAGCCATGTCACCGCCCTCAGCATTCAAAGCTTCAGCGATCAATTTTACCCCTTCAGCCGTTGCTTGAGCCACCAACTTGATCTCTTCGGCCTTACCCTTGGCTTCGTTGATCTGTTTGGTCATTTCGCCTTCGGACATGGCAATGGCTTCGTCCTTTAGGCCTTTGGCTCGATTGACCCGTGAATCCCGATCACCCTCAGATGTGGCAATTGCGGCCCGTTTTTCGCGAACGGCTTTCATTTGTGCTTCCATCGCCTGCATAACAGTGTGTGGAGGGGTCAGGTCTTTAATTTCATAACGAAGAACTTTGATCCCCCAGTTGGTCGCCGCTGCGTCAATAGCGGCAACAATCTGCTGGTTCAGCGCATCACGTTCTTCAAAGGTTTTATCCAGTTCGATTTTGCCGATGACCGAACGCAACGAGGTTTGCGCCAACTGGGCTGCAGCAATTTGGTAGTTGTCGATGCCATAGGCTGATTTTTTGCTGTCAATAACCTGCATGTAAAGCACACCATCGACCGCGATACTGATGTTATCCGCGGTAATACAGGTCTGACTCTGAACATCGATGACCACCTCTTTTAACGAGCGCTTATAGGAAACACGATCAAGGAAGGGGACCAGAATGTGAAAACCCGCACCGAGAGTTTTGCTGTACTTGCCGAGTCGTTCGACGATGTACTCCATCCGTTGCGGGACAACGACGGCCGTTTTGACCAGAACGATAACGACAAAAACGGCCAATACGGCAAAAATGATTAAACCTGGTGTCAGCATTGTTACTCCTCTATCTAAAAGGGGGGGAATTAAGACTCAGCGTCTGAGTTTTTCGTGAGCGGTTTAACGATCAGAACCATACTGTTATTCGCTTCTTGTCCTTCAACCACGACTCTCTGATCTTTCTCTATTTGCACGTCTGCAGTGGCACGCCAAAAGGTACCGTCCAACTGTATTTCGCCATAACCATCTGCATCAATCGCTTCCGTCACCACGGCTTTCTGGCCGATTTTGGAGAACTCTTCATCAACTCCAGATTTGCTCTGCCCCTTAAAGGTGTTCAATCCGTAGCGGCGCAGGGTAAAAAGGAGAACCAGTGATGAAACGATGAAGATGATCAGCTGTGTGGTCAGCTCTAATTCTGGAAGGAAAAAGACCGTGCCGGCAACAACCCAACTACCAGCGGCAAAGAAAATTAGGATAAAACCGGGGACCATCATTTCCCCGATGAGAAATCCAATGCCGATTAAAAACCAGATAAGATAAAGTGGAATGGTCAAGAGAGACTCCTTTTATGCGCCTGACTTAAAATGAAAAGCCACCTCTGTCTCTACAGTCGGTGGCTTCAAATGTCTAAATACTGTTCTCCATCATCCCCTCCAAATGACGTCAACAACCCAAACATGATAGCGAATTAATGCTGGAAGAGCAAATCTTTATCCTCCCAAATCCGTTTTTTAACGTTCCGACTCCCCAGCAGCTTCTCAGCTGTCCCTCGGCTAGGGCTGCCTTCCTTTCGGGTTGCGCTTCAGTCTTTTTGCTTCATCCCCGGCAGTTAAGCCGCACACAAAACGGGGGCAGACACCTTTAGGTATCGACCCCCGCAATTTGCTTTCCGCTGTGCCGAGCTGTTAGGCCGCTGTCGGTGGTTGCTGCTTTAAATAGGTTTCCCTCCGCCAGCGATAGGGTAGATCGATAATAGCTCCTGGCTCTTCAATTTTATATAGCGCCTGCAGGGCCTCCATAACGATCGTCCGCTGTTGTCGGTGATTGCCCGGTTCCCCAAGCGGATGGCCAAAGGGCCAGCGCAGAAAAACAGTTCTTGGGGGTTGAACTTTTTCCGAATATTCCCGGACGATCGAAATCCCGATGGTAGCAATTCCGGCCCGCTCGATCTCTCTTTGGATCAATCCTACGGATTGATTACAGATGCCTCAAGCCGGGGTTAACAGGACCAGATCGACTTGGTCCTGTTTAAGTTTTTGTGCGACCTCTCTGGCCGTTGTTTCAACCAGTGTCGAGATATGCTGACCATCGATGTGCCCCATGAAGGCATAATGGGTCTGTGCAAGCTGGCCGAGCACTCCTTCGCTGACCAGCTCTCGCAATCGCTCAAGGGGGAAGACGATATTCGGGTCTTTGCGTGCGTCTGAGTGATCGTAATAGTCATGAGTGATCTGGTAATCATCAATGATTGTCTCCCCGTTCAGTTCCCGATAGCTGGGATCGCCGTTGTTATCGCTCATGTTAAAAACCGGCTGATCTTTATGGTGGATGCCAGACGTTGTCACCAGGGCCAGTTTCGCTTGCGCTAATGGCTTGGCTGGTTTGGTCCACGGGATTGTCCCTTCGCTGGCACGCGCCTGGTAGCCATCAACAAAGCGTTTTGCTAAAGCCGGAATGTGGCTCGCCAGTCGGGCCAAGGTTTGGTTTTTAAGTCTTGTCAGGGTGCTCACTGCGTTACCTCTTTATTGGAGAGTTTTGCTTGCCGGCGAGGTCATTTAGAGACAGACTCACCTGGACAGAACTTTGAATCTGCCCTTGTGCATTCACGATCGGCAGGGTTGGATTGTTAGCCCACTCGATCCAGGAACCGTCGTAGTTTTTGACCCGCTCATAACCCAGCCCAAGCAGGACCAGCGTTGCGTAAGATGAGCGGATACCGGTTTGGCAATGAGCGACAATCTCTTTGTCGTTGGTCAATCCGTGGGCTTGAAGCAGGGCGACAATCTCATCACGGCTTTTCAACACCTTTACGCCATCAACTTCAGTTTGCAATTCTGTCCAGTTCAGATGTACGGCACCCGGAATATGTCCGCCGCGGTCAGCGCGAACTTCTGTGCCCCGATATTCGTTGTCGCGCCGGGTGTCCCAGACCAGCACCCCAGGGTTTTCCAGCCGGGTATAGAGATAATCGGCCCCGGCCCGCGCCTGTAAATAGTCGGCATCTGCAGCCAAAACGTACTGACTGGCTTGCGGACGGGCGCTCGGGAGAATGGCGGTGTTGCGATCTTCAGCAGACCACTTGTCGTAGCCCCCATCGAGGACGTAAGAGTTTTGATGGCCGTGGTAGCGCAGTGTCCAGACCAGGCGAGCGGCATAAGGGTTGTCGTCTTCCGCGTAAACCACGATGGCGCTTGCCGGCGTCGCCCCCAGTGAGCTCAACAGTTCTGTTGTTGCAGCTGCTGTCGGAACCAGACTTTTTACCTGGTTGCGGGTTTGCAAGAAGCTGCTGCGAGGAATGCTATAAGCTCCGTCGATATGTCCGAGGAGGTAGAGAGGCGGCTGGCGAACGTCGACAACGACAACATCGCTACGGTTTTTATCCAACCAGTCAGTAGTGACAAAATAATCATTCAGGGCTGAATGGCTGATACTGGGGAGTGAGAAAAACAGAACAATCAGTAACACATGGGCAAAGCGCTGCATGGCGAATCTCCTGGTTGAGTAAAGTTATAGGAAATCTATTTTAAATAAACAACAGCGTCAAGCTTTATTTTCCTTATATTTAAACAACGATAATTTTGGTGTGAAATCGTCTGCTGATAACTATCTAAAAATATTCAGAGAAATATAGAGGCGAAGCAGAGCGTAGAAGAGTAATTATTTTACGGCATTGAAAAAAGATCAGTTGTCAAAGCTCTCTGCCGCATAATTTCTACACTGCAATTGGCTGCCGAATTTCAATTTGGTGTAAAATTAAATCGTGTGCGAAGGGAGATTGCTATAATGACATGAACCTATCCGGGGGATTCAGCTCTATGCCACAGAACCACACAAACCCTTTGCAGCTTCTCGCCGAGCGTATTTACTGCCAGCTCGCCGGTCAGTTTCCGGTCTGCTGTGCCAGTGACGAATTTTACTTCTTCCCGCAAGTAGAGGCCGAAGCCCCCGCACGATGGGGGTGGGACGATTTGACCCCAGAGGCTGTTTCCGTTTTTGCGAGCAGCGCCGCACTGTGGCAGGCCGAACTGCAGCAGCTTGGCGAGGAGGCAAGTTCAGCCGCAGACCAGCTCGATGCCAGACTGTTGTGGTCGATGCTGCAGAGGTTGCAGGAACAGCTGCAGCAGGTGGCCCCGCAACAACAGCAGCCAACCTTTCATCTGTCGATTTTGGTTGCCGGTTTGGCCGAGGCTCTGGAGGCGGACGCCCCTGAAGCCTGGACGCTGCGGATTGCTGGACTGCCGGAATTTCTGCAACAGGCGAGCAGCTGCCTCGATCAGGTTCCAGAGCTGTTTATCGATCTCGGCCAGCAGATGCTTGCCGATCTGCAGGCGTGGTTTGTCCAGCTTGAAAAGGAGGGTTACGAGCTTGCCGAAGGCAGGGCCGCTTTGGCCCGATTCGGCAAAGAGTTGCAGTCCTGTTCAACCCGGAAAAGCTTTGCCCTGCCGCCATCAATGTTTGAGCGTTTGCTGGTCGAGCATCTCGGTTGCGCGGGAGATCTCGAATCGATCGAGAAGGAGCTGCAAGTTGAATATGCCGAGATGGCTGAGATTCTTAGCGAAGAAGCAGAGCGTCTGACCCCGGGGCGTGCTTGGCAACAGGCGGAGGCGCAACTGCCATTTGTCGAGGCTCCAGAAGGCGATCTGCAGTTGCTCTATCAACCGGAACTGCTACGCCTGGAAACCCATGCCCGTCAAGCTGGGCTGGTTCCCGAGCTGGCCGGGACACTGCAGCCGGAGCTGGCCGCAGTCCCGGCGAGTATGGCGGCGATTCGCGCCTCCGATGCTTATGGCGCGAGAGTCGGGCACCCCGCGCGCGGTGGCACTTTCTATCTTTACGATCATCGGCAAAGCAAAACCGCTCGCGTCGGACGCACCTTGGAATACCGGATGACCGCCGCCCACGAAGCCTGGCCGGGACACCATCTGCTTGATGTCTGTCGCTGGAACCTGCCGCGACCGATCCGGCGACCCTTGGAGCAGCCTCTCTTCTACGAAGGCTGGGCCTGTTTTGCCGAACAGTTGATGTTCGAGACCGGTTACTTCACCGGTCCTTGGGATAGGTTTCTGCTTGCTCGCCGCAGGATAGAGCGGGCGGCGCGCGGGTTGGTCGACATCGGTTTGCAGACGGGGAGCATCGATCTTGATGAAGCGGGCCGGCAGCTGGTGCAGGTCGGCTATCCGCAGCAAAAAGCTGCGGCTGCAGTGCCGAAGTACGCGCTGCGCCCAGGTTATCAAGTCTGCTACACTTTAGGTTTGCGGCGCATGCAGCAAGTGCGTGAAGAGAGTACCACAGGCAATGCCGGTGTTTTTGCCCGGCACCTGTTGACGCAAGGGGAGATCGATTTTACCGCGTTAAAACAATCATTACCAGGCAGAGGAGACTGATGTGGACGGATTTTGGGGATATCATTCCGAATGGAATCTTGGCAGCCCGGGAGGGTGGGATTATCAGCGCATCACGCAGGAGATCGGCAAAGCGGTCTGGGGGCGGCTGAAACAACTCACCGACCTTGATGTCGATGTCGATTTTGATCACCCACTGCTCTACCCGATCGATGGTTTCGTCAAGATGCTGATCAACAATCAGCGGCTGTTGTCCGGTTCGAATCCTGGCCTGATCGCGGTGATCGCTGAGGAAGAGACGCTGGTCGAGGTGACCGAGAATATCAACCTGGCGAAGCGGCTTGACAGCATCGATGGCCTGTCGAGTGTGTTGATTGCCCCGCACGAACTGGAACTGCAAAACGGCAAAGTCTGTCATCGTGGCACCGAGGTCACGCTTGCGTTTGTCGATTTCAACACCGATGTGCTCCTCAACCTGCATCGTCAGCACAATCTGCAACCTCTGCTGCAACTGGTCGCCGCAGGACGGGTTGTCAACCCGCGCGGTACCGAGCCGATCAACGTCAAAAGTATGTTCGAGCTGATGACTTCCGAAGGGAAAGAGCGCTTCTCGGCGCAATCGATCCTGCGGACTCCCTGGACCCGCCGCTTTCTGCCGGGCAAAGCCATCGGTCAAAATGGCGAGCAGATCAATGATCTGTACGAATGGACTCGCAGCAACTGGGACAACCTGGTGCTGAAGCCGGAACGTGGCTACTCCGGAATGGGGGTGCGGGTCGGCGGCGTTAACCCGGATGCTGATGAGGCGATTGGGCTGGCCCTGGAAAAAGGGGAATACATTGTCCAGCAGAAAATTCCCCTGCACCTCTGGGCGGAGGAGTGTGTCAGTTACGAGAGCGACAAGGGTGTTTTCCTCGAGCGGGTGCAGACCGATTTCCGCTGCCTGTTCGGTGCCGATGGGCTGTACGGCTTTCTGGTGCGCTACGGCGGTGTACCGACCAACGTCGGCAGTGGTGGCGGCGTGCAGCCGCTGGCAATCCTCAAGTCAAATATCCCGGTCGGTGAAGCGGCCAAAAGGATCAACGACGCCATGCTGCGGATCGACGCTGAAGAGTTGCGTGGCGTGCTCGAAATGCAGCGACAGCTTTCCCTCGATCATCGTTTTACCTACCTGCTCGGGCCGATCAAGATGGCGCTGCGGCCGCGTCTGATTACTCTGGACCACCTTGCTGCCCTCAAAGGCTACACCGAAGCGGTCTGGAGCGACTGTTTGATTCTGGAGAAAATGTATCTCGCGGGCGCCCTCGACGACATGATCGATATCGAGGACGAGGAGCTGACCATTTGCCAGTCGCAGCCCTGGGGTGGCGCGGCGGCGATTTTTGCGACCGATGGCCTGTTCAGCTTCGGTGCGCATCCGGAGGGGCCATGAGTATCGACGTCAATCCTGATTGGTGGAAATCCCTGTTCGATGATCTCTATCTGCTGACCGATGCGCGAACCATCGCTGATGATGAGCTGACCAAAAAAGAGGTCGATATACTCTGTCAGCTTTTGCCATTGCAGGATGAAGATAAAATCCTCGACCTCTGCGGTGGACAGGGGCGGCATAGTCTCGAACTGGCAACGCGGGGTTTTAACGGCTGCACCGTTCTCGATTACTCAGATGTTCTGCTGGCAAAGGGGCGGGCGACGGCAGCGGAGAAAGAATGCCGACTTGAATTTGTGCAGGGCGATGCAAAAAATACAAATTTAGAGGGGGCAAGCTTTGATCATGTGATGGTTCTTGGAAACTCCCTCGGTTATCTCCCACACCCTGCTGACGATTTACAGATTCTTCTCGAAGCCGGACGATTGCTGCGTCCCGGTGGTTGGTTGCTGCTCGATGTAACCGATGGAAACATCGTACGGGAGCGCTTTGCCCCGAACGCCTGGCACGAGATTGACGAAGGCATCGTTGTCTGTCGTCAGCGGCAGCTTGATGATGCTGTGATTAAATGTCGCGAAGTAGTGCTCTGTAAAGAGCAGGGCCTGTTACGCGATCAGACCTACGCAATCCGCACCTATGGAGCCGAACGGTTGGAGCATCTGGTCAGCGAAGCCGGGTTTAGCGGAGTTAGCGTGCAGCAGGGATTTGCCAGCAGTAACATGAAGGGCGATTACGGGTTTATGAACCATCGGCTGCTGGTCAGGGCGCGGAAACAGGCCTGATTGTTCCATTGATTTGTTGCGGGGGAGTACACAGCGAGTATCGGTTTGGCGTAAGATGAAAGAAACAACCGAAGGAGGTCTCGTTATGAAAGGTGCTCCTTGTGAAGAGTGTGGAATTCGTTGGCCAGAAGATGAATTGCTGCAACGGGAAGATAACGGGCAGATGGTTTGCCCCGACTGTTCGGGGTTGCTTGCGGATGAGGATTTGAGTTGCGAATATGATGAAATAGGGTAGTTTGCTGGAAGGGGACAGGCATCAAAGGTGCCTGTCCCCTTTTTCCTTTCTTACTGGCAGGGGCGAGGGTAATAGTTGTTTTGCCAAAGTTTACGAGAGACAATCTCGGGTTTTTCACCATTTGCATAAAACCATGAATCCACTACAAATAAATTACCGCTATAAGTCTCTTTGATTGCTGCAGAGTAATGAAGGAAGAACATCAGCGCCACCGATCTGTCGGCTGGGTAGATGAGCTTGTGATGCTGTAGCAATTCGGCTTCTTCCAAAAGCCTAAGGTATATAGTTGTGTTGATCGTTTCAGCGACACAATCAAGCTGGTAGCTTTCTATTGGTTCTTTAAAATTATTACAGGCTTGGTCTGCAAAGGTGTTGCTCTGGTAACCGACAATCTCTTCCATCTTGGCAATGGCCTCTGCAATCAGGACTCGTTCTTTCTCAGCATTTGCTGCGTGGGGAGTGAACAGACTTCGGATCTCCTGCCATTGTTCCTGGGTAAACCGGACCGAACTTTTGCCAGCGCAGTTATAATGATTGCAGACGGTAAAAGAAAAGGGTGACGTTGGAAGCTGTATTCGATAGGGGTCAAGAAACAGGGACATGGTTCGTTCCGGATTGTAGAATTTTTCTGAACACCCGGTCGTCAACGCAAGGGTGAGAACCGTTAAAAACAAGAATGAGCGCTTCGACCAGAAAGTCATTTTCACCCTCTTACGAGAACCGCCGTGGAATGCCCCTTTTTGTTATCTGACAAGAATAGTCATGTATTTAAGGATACATCGAAGTCGTGCTTTCTATCAATTATTGTGCAGACAAAAACTGACTTGTTGCGTATATGACTTTCAAAGAGCAACGAAACGGGGACAGGCTATTTTTTGATGTTTAAAAAG
>CALZLE010000323.1 GCA_945788205.1 uncultured Desulfuromonadales bacterium | reverse complement strand
GATAGAACCAAATTCGTTGGTGGCGACCTGGGATTGTTTCACGAGGGGCAGACAGCGAAACCTTTTGAAGAAGCATTGAAAAAAATGCAGATCGGCGAGATTTCAGATCTTGTGAAAACCCGCTGGGGATTTCACATAATCAAGCTGACCCAAAAAAATGCGCCTCGGCAGATTCCTTTTGCAGAGATTAAAACAAAAATCAAAACACAGCTGGTTGAAAAACAACGCGAGAATATCTATCAGCAGTGGTTGGACGGCTTAAAAAAAGAATATCCAGTCGAGTTGTTGAGTGACTAGTCTTATGCACCGGGCCGTTCCTTCGATAATCTTTCTTCTGCTGATTGTTGGTTTAGTTGGCTGCGCACCCTCTGCCTCTCCAGTTGTTTGGCAAGATGCTGCCAACAGTTGGGTTTATCCCGCACCTCCTGAAAAACCAAGAATTAAGTTTTTACGACAGATTTCTGGTCTGGCCGATGTTCGCGACGAAGAGGGCTCCGGACAGCGATTTATCAACTGGTTAAGTGGAGAGAAATTTGTACAGATACCAATGGTTTCACCGTACGCTGTTGCTGCCGATGGTGCCGGTCGGATCTGGATGACCGATCCGGGGATCGGGGTGCTCTATCACATCGATCTCCCTTATCAAAAAATCGATTATTTTTCTGTTGTGTCTGGTCGTAAATTAGTGACTCCAACGGGGATTGCCTTTGATCGATCCCGGCAACGGCTTTTTATTTCGAATGCTGGTTCATTGGAGATTTTGGTGTTGGATTCTGAGCACAACTATCTGTTGAGCTTGAAACCGCCAAGTGGTTTTGGCCGGCCTGGTGGACTGACCGTTGATCAAGCAGGCAACCTTTACGTAGCAGATGTGTTAAAGGGGACTATCGAGGTTTTTTCAACCAGTGGACGTCATCTCAAATCACTTGGTAGTGCCATTAATGCCGATGGGAAATTTAATCACCCTTCAAATGTAACGGTCGACCCTGAGGGTCGTCTGTACGTTGTCGACTCATTTAATTTTCGGGTAGAGGTTCTCGGCCTTGACGGTGAGAGCCCGCGGACAATTGGTGGATTGGGTGATTCTGCCGGGAGCTTTGCCCGGCCGCGTGGCATCGCTATTGATTCTTTGGGGCATGTTTATGTTGCTGATGCCGCTTTTGATAATATTCAGGTTTTCAATCGAAAAGGGGAGTTGTTGTTGGTTTTTGGTCAACCCGGCAAAGGACCGTCAGGGTTTTGCATGCCAGCGGGTATCACGTTTGATCAGTCTGATCGTTTATATGTGACAGATAATTGTGCCCATCAGGTTAAGATTTTTCAGTTTTTAGCCGATTGATTATTAAAATGGTTGGCTTTGGTTTTGAAATTGCATAATGTAAAAGAATTAATTTGAGGTTTTATATTTTCTGTTCCGAAAAGTGAAGGGATACTTCTTTTTGCGTGGAATGATTATGGAAATAAGGTTTTTGAGCAAATTCACAATTCGGTGCTTTTTCGCTGGTGTATTGCTATTTGGCGCTATTCTGGGTGGTATCACCCTTGCTCATTCTGCTCCTCAGGATTTGAGTTTTAACGGTGGGATCAATTCTCACCCACATAATTTAAGTAGTAGCAGCACTGCGACGATTCATTCCAGTACCGAAGATCGCATCTGCGTTTTTTGTCATGCGCCGCATGGTACTTCCGCCAAGGGGCCCCTGTGGAACCGGACAGACCCGATCGGCCCGAATGGTGATGGGACTTTCCCCTTGTACGCAAATGCTGAACCTGGCCTGCTGGCAAATGCGGCAGCAAAATATGACAACTCTGATCCAGAACTTTATCCGAATGGATCAACTCGTCTTTGTCTTTCCTGCCATGATGGTGTTACCGCAATAGCTGAAGTTATCAATGGTGGCGACCTTGATGCTTCGCTCGGCAATATGACAACCGAGGGAAGTTCGATGATCATCGATTTGTCTCGAGCTCATCCCGTTTCATTTGTTTTTACGCAGGCGATTGCCGATGCTATTTATAACGATAGTCCTGACGTTATCAAGCCTAACTTTGATTTAACTTCAATGCTGCCAGGATTGCTTGACTCGCAAGGGCGCCTTCAATGTTCGAGTTGTCATGATCCACATACGGACACCTTTGACTCGGGTGTTTATGATTTGCCAATGTGGCGTCACTATACTGGCAATGCGACAAACGATTACAATGACACTTGCGAAAGTTGCCATATAAATGCCCCTGCAAACATTAATCACAACTAGAAGTCATCTTTTATGAAGATAATAATATTCTCGATTGCAGTTTTTTTTATGATGCTCTGTCCTGTTGCAGCTAAATTCGACAATAGCATGCTGCAGGGGGTTCATGGTGATAAGCAGATTTTACCGAAAACCTGTCGTGCTTGCCATCGTGGCATGAATATGTCGATTCGTAACGAAGAGCAAAGCTGTTTTAATTGTCATGGTAGCCCAGTCAAACGTCAACGGATGGAGTCAGCAGGGATGCTGCGTGGTGCGGCTGCGAATCGATTGGCGAATATCGAATCGGAACTGCGAAAGCCTTACAATCATCCGGTTTTGACAATTCAAGGGGTACATTACCAAAGAGAAATTTTGCCTGAAACAATCGTCAATTCCGCGCGTCACAGTGAGTGTGTCGATTGTCATGAACCACACTTGGTTTCTCGCGAGCAACCTTATCGCGGTATTTCCGGGAAACGGGTCGGTAACTTTTCGACAGAAATTACCAAGGAGTTTGAGCTCTGTTATAAATGCCACGGCCCTAGCGCCAATTTGCCTGCCGGTTCAACCGATAAACAACTGGAGTTCAGACCAACCAACAGGTCATATCATCCGATTGAGGCGGAAGGTGCGAACGCTCACGTCATCAGTCTTAAATCACCTTACACTGCGCGTAAAGAGCGTCCCGAAGATGTTTCGACCATAAGCTGCAGTGATTGCCATGGCAGTGACAACGCTGCAGGTCCAAAAGGGCCCCACGGATCGATCTATCGCGGTCTTCTGGTGGCGAATTACGATATGGACGATGGTCGTGGCGAAAGCACCCATGCTTATGCACTTTGCTACCGTTGTCATGATCGTACCAGTATTCTTGGGGATGAAAGCTTTCCGTACCACTCACTGCACATTGTTGGTAATCGGAGTAAAAATCAGCCTGGAACGTCTTGTTTTAGCTGTCACGACGCGCATGGCAGTAGCCGTTATCAGTTTCTGATCCGTTTTAATGCAGATGTTGTTGAGGAAAACATGGCTGGGAAACTTGAGTTTAAAGCCCAGGGGGTTGCCACTCGTCACGGCTCGTGTGCTTTGAGCTGTCACGGTGTTGAGCACGAGCCTAAAAACTACTGATCCTGTTCGTAGGAAAAATCAGCCCTGTCGGTGAGAACTGGCGGGGCTTTTTTATTGCTTAAAATGGGAAAACGAATGGAATTGTCAGGCTGGCTGCCAGCCAGATGAGGATGTTCAGCGGCGTGCCGACTTTAAGGTAATCAGCAAAGACATAACCGCCCGGTCCGATAACCAGCGCATTCGATTGATGACTGACCGGTGTCATAAAGCAGGTTGAGGCTGCCAGCGCGACAGCCATAAAGAAAGGCTGTGGGTTGACGCCAAAGTGGATCGACAGATCGTAGGCGATCGGCGCCAGCAGTACTGCCGTGGCCGCATTGCTCATGATACAGGTCAACAGCATGGTGATTAAGAACAGCACGCCGAGTGTCAACCAGGGGCCGTAAGGGCCGGCGAGGCTGGTTAATTGGTTGGCCAGATAGCTTGACGCACCGCTTTCTTCCATCGCGGTCCCGAGTGGCAGTGTTCCAGCAATCAACATAATGACCGGCCAGTTGATACTTTCATAAGCGTCACCAAGTTTAATACAACGCGCCATCACCATGGCCGCAGCACCCAAGGCAGCCGCATGCATAATCGGTAGGTATCCGACGGTGACAGAAATAATGACAGCCAACATAATCAACATCGCCAGTGGTGCTTTTGCTGGCAGGTAGGGTTCTGGTTTAATGCCACCAAGCAGCAGAAAATCATGTTTGTCGGCAAGGTGCAGAATTTGACTCTCCGGTCCTTCTATAAGCAGCATGTCGCCAAATTTCAAGACGACATGATCGACCCGTTTGACCACCGGTTCACCACGCCGCCAGATGGCTAGCACCGTAAGTCCGTGGGTGTCGCGGAAATGAACTTCGCGCAGGGTTTTACCGACCAGTTCGTTATTGGGAGTCAGGGCGACCTCGGCGACCCGGTGTTTTTCTTTCTGCTGGGAATCCGTAACTTGCGCAGCACCCGGAACGACCTCTATCCCTTTGACTTTCTTTAGCTTAAGTAACTGTTCAGGTTTTCCTTCAAGGAACAGGATATCTCCGGCCCTCAAGACGATAGAGCGCCGCGGTGAGGTGATTTTCAGTTGTTCCCGCAGCAAAGATCTGATCTTCAACTGAAAGTCTGATGCCAGCCCCGTTTCCTGCAGGGTCTTACCTATAAAGGCGGATTCTTCGGTCAACAAAATATCCGAGACATAAGCTTTGACCTGATTCAATTGCTGTACCGACGCCGGAGGGTTGTCCGGCAGTAAGCGTCGACCGAACAGCATCATGTAGCTGATACTGATGATAATCACCATAATTCCGAGTGGTGTGAAATCGAACATACTGAACTGTTGGCCGGTGTACTCGAGCATCAGTTCGTTAATCAGAATATTCGGTGGAGTGCCAATCAGTGTGCAGACACCACCAATTAATGAGCCAAAAGCCAGCGGCATCAGCAAGCGGGAGGCTGCAATCTCAGCCTTTTTTGCAATCCCTGTAACCATCGGTAACAGGACTGCAGCCGCCCCGATATTGTTAATAAATGCCGAGGCGACAGCGGTCAAACTCATAATTGCCAAAACCAGCTTAGCTTCACTTTTTTCGGCAAAGCTAAATAGCCAGCGGCCAAGGTGCGCAGTAATCCCCGTATTGGCGATGGCCGCACTCATAATAAACATGGCTGCGACAGTAATGACCGCGGGGTTGCTGAAGGCGACAAAGGCTTGGTTGACAGTAATGATGTCGAAGAGGGGCAGGATCAACAGAATCAGAAGACTAACCAGATCCATGCGGATCCAACCGGTGGCAAAAAGCAGAATTGCCAGACTGAGAATGCTGAGGACCAGAATAACTTGCATGTGGCACCAGTAATTAAAGTGAGTACGCTTACCGCTGCATCAATTTTAGTTTAACTTGCTGGAATAACAACAGTACGAGGTCAGTTGTTTATGTTTTTTAAAAGAATTTGGTAGGTTTCAGCTGGTTGCACTGCATTCAATAAAGCTGAAATTAACGCGATGCCGTGCGCTCCAGTTTGCGTTACAGCAGCGCAATTGTTCGTTTTGATGCCGCCAAGCCCATAAACCGGGATGGACGTTTCAGCGCAGACCTGCTGCAGTTTTTTCAGGCCGACCGGCTCACCGTACGCTGCTTTCGATGGCGTGTGAAATACGGGGCCAAAAGTGACGAAATTTGCACCTTGAGCGGCGGCAGCCAAAATATCCTCTAGGCAATGAGTCGAAACTCCAATCAGCTTGTTTGGGCCCAACAGTTTGCGAGCAGCGGTAGGGGGCATCGAATGGCCAGCGAGATGAACTCCATCGGCACCGACTGCCATCGCGACATCGACCCGATCATTGATCAGCAGCGCACAATTGTAGTGACGGGTAAGCGTTCTGAGATCGGCAGCTAATGGCAGCAGTTCTGCCGCTGAAAGGTCTTTTTCACGGAGTTGCAGCATCTGCAGTCCTGCCTGGAGCAACTCTTCAATCACTATCAACAGTTGACGACCTTCTGGCAGCTGCAGTCGATCTGTGATCAAGTAGAGGGGCGGCAGGGTTTGCATCAGCAGGCTTTGTTTAGAAATGCGCTGTCCCAGTCTTTCCAGACCGGATCGTAACCGCGAGCCTGAAGGATTTCAGCCATTTCCGCAGGGGTGCGATGGTCGTTGATGGCAAACTGCTCGCCATCGTTGTCATCATCACCATAACCACCAGGGGAGGTGCAGGAACCGGCGCTCATCTGGGTAATGCCGAGAGGCAACAGGTTGTCGCGCAGCTCTGAACTCTCACGGGTCGAGAGGATCAATCCGGCATCGGGGATCAGCAGGCGCAAAGCGCAGATGAATTGGGTCAGTTGACGATCGGTAACAATGCTGTTTGGTTGGAAACCACCTTCTGCCGGGCGCATGCGTGGAAAAGAGATGGTGACTTGAGTTCGCCAGAAACGTCGCGCCAGATACAGGGCGTGCAGTCCGCTGTAAAACACATCGGTCAGACAGTCGCCGAGACCGAGCAGGGAACCGACGCCAATGCGGCGCAAGCCGGCTTCACCGGCCCGCTCCGGGGCTTGCAGGCGATAACTGTAATCACTTTTCGGTCCGTAGGGGTGCAGTTCGCGATAAAGCTCTGGATCGTAGGTTTCCTGATACAGCGTCAGGCCATCAACACCAGCGGCAACCATCCTTTTGTAACCGTCTGTTTCCATCGGGAAGACTTCGAGAGAAACGGAACCGCAATGGGTTTTCACTGTATGAACTGCCGACTCAAGATATTCGATGCCCGCCGCTTCCGGGGCTTCGCCGGTGAGCAGCAGCATGTGCCGGAAGCCTTCTGCGCGCAGCAGTTTTGCTTCCCGCTCAATTTCCGCCAAAGACAAGGTTTTGCGGTACAGATGATTGTCGGCGCTGAAACCGCAATATTTACAACCGTTGTGGCATTCGTTCGACAAGTAGAGCGGGGCGTAGAGCAAAATCGTGCGACCAAAGCGTTGTTTGGTGATGCTGTGTGCCCGGCTCGCTATCAGCTCCAGCTGCACATCACTGATCTGTGGCGATAGCAGACAGGCAAAATCTTCCATGCTCAAACGCGGACGACGCAAGGCTTGGTCAATCTGCTGAGGAGTCGCGCTGAGCACCTGTTCACGAATCTGTGCCTGTGGGTACTTATCGAGTTGTTGCTGAAAAGTCATCATCTAGTCTCGCAAAAATCCGGTCAACGGGCTGGAGGCTTCTGCTTTGTCACGTTGCGGACCGAGCCCGGCCAGATAGGCTTCACGTCCAGCCTCGACACCTTTCTTAAAGGCGCGTCCCATCGCTGCAGGATCGGGAGTATCGGCCAGGGCGGTGTTAACCAGCACAGCGTCAGCACCCATTTCCATTGCTTCAGCAGCGTGCGAAGGAGCACCGAGACCAGCATCGACCACTACCGGAACATTGGCCTGCTCAATGATGATGGAAATCAGGTCACGGGTGCGGATGCCGCGATTGGTGCCGATCGGTGCACCCAGGGGCATAACGGTTGCGGTCCCGGCCTCTTCCAAGTGTTTCGCCAAGACGGGATCGGCTGGCATGTAGGGCAACACAATAAAGCCTTCTTTAACCAGCACCTCCGCAGCTTTCAGCGTTTCAATCGGGTCGGGAAGCAGGTAGTAGGGGTCGGGGGTCACTTCAAGTTTGACCCACGGTTCGCAACCAGCGGCACGGGCCAAACGGGCCAGACGGATTGCTTCCTCCGCGTCGCGGGCGCCGCTGGTGTTGGGCAGCAGCAGGTAACGATCGCGGTCAATATGTGAGAGGAGCGAATCTTCTGGGTTGTCGATATCGACCCGACGCAGGGCAACGGTAACAATCTCGCTGTCTGAGTGCACCATGGCATCCACCATCGCCTGGTTAGAAGCAAACTTGCCGGTTCCAACCATCAGGCGGGAATCGAACTCACGACCAGCGATTACCAATTTATCCATAACTCTATCCTTCAGTATTCCAGGTTTTTCAGCCACCGCCGACGAACTGAATCAGTTCGAGGCTGTCACCGTCTTGCAGTTGTTTGTTGTGAGCTTCTGCAGTCAGAATCTCATTGTTGTGCTCGATAACCACCCGTTCCGGAGCGAGTTCGAGTTGCTGCAAAAGCTGCGAGATCGTCATTGGTTCAGCAAAGTCGCGTAATTGACCATTGATATTCAGTTGCATCAGTCTGTCCTGTTCTAGTTTGGTTCTTCGCCAAGCAGTAAGCGAAGAACTGCATTGGCCTGATGATGTGCCGCAATGCCAACCCGTGGTGCCATCAGTCCGCGACCCGGTCCGGCAGCGGTGGTGCCATCACCGCAAAGGTAAAGGCGGTCACCGATTTTCTGGGTTTGGATGCTGTTTGATGGCTCAAATCCAGCCATTCCGGATGCAGCAACCAGTGGCTTGTCTGTCACTTTGCTTAAAAAATTTCTGGCCAACAGCGCTTTTTGCTCGGCTGCGTCGAAAGCCTCAACCAGCACATCAACACTGCTGAATAGTTGGGTTAGGTTTTCCGCTGTAACCCTTTGATGGTGTGTGCTTATCTCAACCCCCGGATTGATCCGCAGCAGATTCTCTTTCATCGCCTCAACCTTCGGCAGCCCGATTTGATCGATGAAGTATTGCTGCCGGTTCAGGTTCGATGGTTCTACCATATCGAAATCAACGAGGATCAGTTTTCCGACCCCGACCCGCGACAGGGCGATGGCGATGTTTGATCCGAGACCGCCGACTCCGGCGATACCAACGCAGCTGTTTTTGATTTTTTCATGTACGCCCGGAGTGTGACGCGCCATCATCAGGTGTTGCAGGTCTTCAGCAGTTGGCTGTTCACCCCGCTGAATCAGTACAACCCGATCATCCTCTTTGAGTGACTGATCTGCGTCAGTCGGGTAGCCGTTCACGATCAACAGATCTGCGCCCGGTTTCTTCTGCTGACGCAGCTCGAATAAGCTCAGGGTTGCCGCAATTATTTCAGGTTGTTCGTTTAAGTAAATCTTCATATCGATTCTCATAAAAAAAGCCACCCAAAAGGTGGCCGTCAGCATCATCCGACACTGGTAACGACAGCCACTTCCCTACGCCGGTATCAGCCGGATCAGGTTCCAAGGGTCGCTCTGTCGGTGCAGAGCTCTCAGTAACGACGACTCCCCTAGGGCTCAGTAATATAGACTGTCGAAACTAGCAGTCCGAGCGAGGAAAAGTCAATGTTTTTGCATGAATTTATCCTGTTCAGTGATTGATCTTTTTGTCGACTTTGCTTAGGATGGCGAACCCTCTTTTCGAGGGTGAAGACCATTGCAGTTGAAAGGGAGAAGAAATGTCTATTTCAGAGCGCTACCGGCAGGTATTGGAACAGATAGAAACGGAAGCGGATCGTTTTTACGAGACTTTACCGGAAGATACCGTGAAGGCTTTGCGGCAGGTCGATATCGCTGCAGAGGAAATGCAGGAATTGGTAGATACGGTCGGGGAAATTCCGCAATATCAACTGGAAGCAAAGCTTGCACCCGTCTTGTTGTCGAGCCATGAATGCCTTGATCGTGCCCGCGTTCTGCTTGAGAATGCTGGTCATGACAAGGCGGCAGCCAGTGTTTGGGAGTTGGAGCAGTTAATCTATCGGTTGTTGAACGATCTTTAGCAGCGATTGACATTGACCCGTCAGGGCGTCCTCTGGGACGCCTTTTTTGCTGGCATACTCGTTGCTACATACCTCCTTGGTTTGACCCCCGTTTTTTGTTGTTCTGCCATCTGGTGCCAATTAACTTTCGCTGGAGTAAGTGTTTATCATGCATAAGAAGTTAGAAAGAATCTTTTACGAAGTCCGTCAGCCGGTTATGGAGTGGGATGATATCGGTGGTTTCGCGGAAGTCAAAGAAATCCTCAAAGAAATGGTTTGCCTGCCGCTGCAGAAACCGGAAATGATCGCGCAACATCAGCTTGGTATTCCTGCTGGAGTGATGATGTGGGGGCCTCTCGGTGTCGGCATCACCATGCTGGCAGAGGCTTGTGCCAAAGAAGCTGGTGCTTCCTTTGTCTACATCAGTGGGCAGGAGATGCTCGGCAAGGGCGAAGAGCTGATAGAAGCCTTCGATACCGCGATTCACGAGGCGCCTTGTGTTCTGTTTATTTCCGACTGCGAGTGGCTGGCTCCACGGGTTGGCTGTAATTACGAGTGGGATCCGGGTAATTTGCGCGGTATCCCGCCAACCTTTGCGACCAAAGATTTGAACCGTCTTTTTATCGAGCAGATCGACCGCATAAACAAAATTGATAATGTCATGTTGGTCGGCTCCTGTTACCGCATCGATACCGTCGATCAGGCAGTTATCAAAGAGAAGAAACGTTTTAACCGCAAAGTGTTTGTGCACCCACCACGGACTATTGATCGTCGCGAAATGCTCGATATCTACATGGATATGATGCCGAATATGGCTGATGATGTTGATCGGGAGAAATTGGCGGAACTGACGGAAGGTTACGTTGGCTGGGATGCTGAAAGTCTCTGTAAGCGGGCAACGGTCAACGCCATCAAAGAGGATGCACCACAGGTAACTATGGCTCATTTTCTCAAATCCCTCAAAGAGGTGCGCTACTGGTTGACTCCTGATATGACACGGGTTTATCACGAAATATACGAAAACGATTGCCCCCACCACTACGCATTTTAGAGGTCATTTGAAAACTGCCGATCTCTACAATGAGCTAGCACAGCGACACGGTCACTACTGTCCAATGAGTACTCTCGGATTGCGCATTGGACTCGAAGTTGTACGTCTGCTCGCGGACGAAACTGCCGGGTGGCAATTCTGTTATCGGGCCCGAACCTGCGCAGCCGACGGTATCTCTCTGGCGCTTGAGCAGAGTACATTGTCTAGTGAGCTGCGGATTGAACAGCAGGGACAGCATTTGCTCCTTTGTAACGCCTCTGATGGCAGAGAACTGTCACTTGGTCTGTCGGAGGAAGCGCTGCAGCTGGCAGCTCAATATCGCGAGCTTGATGACGTCGAGAAACCGCAACATCTGGAACGATTGCGGACTGTTGCCAGCGAGAAGCTAATTGATTTTGCCGGGAATGCCTGCTGATGTCTGATTCAATATTTATCCAGATACTGACAGTGATTCAGGACGAAATCCTGAATATGTGGTGGTTCTTTCTGCTGTCGATACTGCTGGTTGGGATTATCAAGGGTTACAAGCTCGACCTGCGTATCCGAGACTCAATTAATCGGGCCGGTTTTTGGGGGATTCCAGTTGCCGTTGCCGTCGGGATGGTCTCGCCGCTTTGTGCCTGTGGAATTCTGCCGATTGTTATCTCGCTGGCGATGATGGGGACTCCGCTGGCGCCATTGATGGCGTTACTGGTAACGTCACCGGTCATGGGCCCGGACGCGCTGCTGTTGACTTACAGAGGTCTTGGCGGCGATTGGGCATTGATGAAGTTGATCGGGGCCGGGATTCTCGGTCTGAGTTCTGGTGTGCTGGTTCTTTGGTTGCAAAAGACCGGTTATCTGGCTGCCGATATGGTTCGTTTACAGCCGGTCTATAAGGACGATGGTAGCTTAGCCCCTGCAGCGGAGATTGGTGCTGTTCATGGCATCAAAGTTAAGCGGATGCAGATCGTTCCACGCGACAGTCGTGTGCGGTTCATCTTCGATCGGACATTGGATGCTGGTCTGTTCGTCGGTAAGTATCTGTTGCTGGCGATTGTTCTTGAGGCGATTATCGTAACGCTGGTGCCGATTTCGTGGATTACCTTCCTGGTTGGACAACAGAGTGTTCAATCGCTTTTTACGGCAGCTTTGATCGGGTTGCCATTGCCGACCAATCAGATTCCGATTATTCCGATTCTGGCAGGATTGCTGGAGCGGGGTATCGATTCCGGAGCCGCCTTGACACTCCTTCTGGCAGGCCCAGTCACCAGTTTGCCGGCGATATTTGCACTGTGGGCGATGTTCCAGAAGCGTTTGGTGCTGGTTTTTATCGGTCACTCATTGTTGATATCCGTTTTGCTCGGTTGGTTGTTGCAACTCAGCTTGTCGTCTTGATTTTACGGAGGTTGTGATGAGATGGTTTTATTCGGCGCTACTGATCTTGTTGCTTGCTGCTTGCGCACAGCCTCTTAAGACAGCCCCACAGATTTTTAGTGATTTGATTATTGCAGAAGACACTACCTGGAGCGGCGCAATTCTGATCGATGGCCGGGTTGAGGTCCTTCGTTCTGCGACCTTAACAATTGCGCCTGGAACCGATATTGCCTTCGTCTATCGCGATGATAATCGTGATGGGTTGGGGGATGGAACTCTGGTGGTGAAAGGGGAGCTGCTTGCCATCGGAACTGCTCGTCAGCCGATCCGCTTCCGCAGCGCCAAAACCGATCCGCAACCGGGGGACTGGTTGGAAATCGCCGTCGATTTTTCGAAGAACGTTCATTTGCGTTACTGCGAATTACGTGATTCTGCCTACACGCTGCACGCACACTTTACGAAGGGCATCGTTGAGGATAGCCATATCCACCATAATATTGACGGTTGTCGGATCGGTCAGGCGACCTTTACTTTTCAGCACAATCTCATTGAACACAACACGGGTAAGGGGATTAACTTTCGCAATTCACGGATGACGGTACGACGTAACCAGATTCAAAATAATGTCGCCGGTATTTTCCTGTTTGAGAACGATCAGCCGTTTGAGATCTCCGGGAATAACCTTGTCAATAACCAGTATCAGTTTCGCTTGGGCGATTTCTATACTGATGATATCAGTCTGAAGGGAAATTGGTGGGGCACTGTTGATTTGGCCGAAATAAAAAAACTGATTTACGATCAACGGGCTGACGCTGAGATTGGCGTCGTATCTATTCAGCCGTTACCCGAAAAGATAAATGATGCTGGCCCGCGCTGATGGTTAGATTCGGCTGGCCGCTATTTTGCAATCCTTTTATTTGCTTGATTCGTTAAGGTTAACCCCTTATTTCTGTTTGGTTTTGTTGTCGTTTTTGACACTCAAGTGTGTGCTGATGACAGCTTTTTGCCAGTAGGATTGAATTTGAACCGTCGCTGCAAAAATATATTTTCTCTGTTGGTTTTATCACTGTTGCTGCTTGGTTCAGCACAGGCAGAGGATTTAACCTACCGAGTTATTGGTACAGACCAGCAATGGCAAGGGCAGGTCGAACTTCGGCAGCCGATTCTGATTGCTGCTGGCGTTGAGTTGACAATCGCTCCCGGAACGCAAATCAAGGTGGCAACGAAAGAGGCGAAAATCAGGGTTGAGGGCAGTCTGCAGGCTGTCGGCACCAGCGCCGCGCCGATCATTTTTGCGTCACCATCGGGCTGGAAGGGGATCGAGCTATATCAGTCTGACGGGGTGAATCGTTTTCATTCCATCCAGATCGAGGGAGCCGATATCGGCTTGACAAGTTCATTGAGTCGCTTTGAAATCAAGCAGAGCCGTTTCTTTGACTGTACAACTGCAATTAAGCTGCATCGACAAACGAGTCCAGTCATTGAAAACAGTCAATTCAGCAACAACCAAGTTGCGATCGATGTCGGGACCCGTTCGCAGGTGGTTATTCGAGGTAACCTTTTTACCGCGAATAGCACAGCAGTTATGGCCAGTCACAACAGCTCTGGGTCTTTGGTCGACAATCAGTTTATTGAGAATCAGCAAGCGGTGCATTTGCAGCACCTTTTTCCGGGGAGATTAACGGGTAACCTTTTTAAGGGTAACGGAAAATCTATCCTCCTAGATCAGACGATGTCCAGTCCGACAATTGAACATAACCGTTTTGTTGAAAATGAACAGGGGGTTGTCTGTCTGCTGGCATCAAAGCCGCAAGTGCAGAAGAACCTGTTTGAAAAAAATAGCGTGGCGCTGGTCAATAATCAGCTGGGAAGTCCGAACGTTAGGCAAAATCACTTTTCGAATAATCGTATTGCGATCGACAGTCAACGCCGTTCAGCTCCGCAGATCACGCAGAATCGGTTTGAAAAAAATGATGTTGCGCTATTCTGCGATTATCTGTCTTACCCGACGGTGAAGAAGAATAATTTTATAGCCAATCGGCTGGCGGTTGAGCTGGGTGACCATCAAAGCGCCGACATGGAAAAGCAGGGCACCACTGAAGCTCAAATGAAGAAATTTATTGCCAAGTCAGGTCGTCAGGGGAAAATGGCTATATTCAGCCCGGCTGCCGGGGTTGTTGATGTCAGCAGTAACTGGTGGGGTCGTGGGTTCACCGGAACAGAGACAGGTATCTTTTTTGACCGGGAACAGGCAAAATGGGTCGTTGATGACACGACTGGAGAACGATATCTTCGTGATCGTATCACTTTTGCTCCGTGGCTACGCCAGTCTGTAGTTGGCGCAGGAATGGAATAACTTAGAATGTGAGGGAAAAATGGACAAGAAAAACGAACAAGACCTGAAGCTGGAAATTCAGATTGATGATGATGTCGCCACCGGGCAATATATCAACATGGCGGTTGTTAACCATAACGATAGTGAATTTGTTCTCGATTGCATTTATGTCCAACCTCAGGCACCAAAGGCGAAGGTGCAGTCGCGTTTGATCACTTCGCCCCGGCACGCAAAACGCTTGCTGCTGGCGCTACAGAATAACGTCGTCAACTTTGAAAAGAGATATGGTGTGATTGATCTTGAGGATGGATCAGCGCCACAGACTGAAACAGATAACCCGGTACACTAGTGCCGGATTGTTGGAACCGTTAGACTGAAGAAGGAGCCAAAATGCCCCCGTTAAGTAAAAGAATAGTCGTTCTGATTTTATTGTTCATTGTTGCTCTTTTGCCAATGACCGGTTTCGCTTGTGTCGGCAAAACTCTGGTGATTGGCTCTACCGGAGGGGTTCAGCAGGATCTGCTGGCTAATATGATAGCGCAGCTGATCACTGAGCGTACCGGCACGTCCGTTAAGTTGGTCACCCATGAGTCCAGCCCAAGTGCACATCAGGCGCTGTTGAAAGATGATCTCGACATTTATGTTGAATATACCGGTGTTGGGCAGGTGCAGATCCTCGGTGGCGAACCATTACAAGATGCGGATCAGCTCTATCAGGCAGTTAAAAAGCGCTACAATGAAGAAATGAATCTGATTTGGCTTAAGCCGCTTGGATTCGAGGCACAATTAAAGGGGCTTGAGCTCCCGACGCAGGCGGTACCGGTAGCGCGCAAAGATACGCTAAAGAAATTTCCGGCGTTGGCCCGTTTAATCAATAAGTTGGGCGGGAAAATCGACGTTGAGACAATTGCTCAGCTCGAAGCACAAGTCGTGGACCAAGGCGTAAAGGATGTTGCGCGGACGTTCCTCAAGATGAATCGGTTAATCTGATTTGTCGGCGCTTGGTCGCATTCTGCTGTTCGTTCTACTCGTAGGTTTTTTTTCAGCAGCTCCTGGGTTGGCAGAAGATGTTCTGCTGATTGATGATTTTGAGGATGATCTCTCCGGCTGGTACGAGGAGATATTCAGCGGTAAGAATGATTTTCGACTTACCGAAGATGATGGCAGTAATAAGGTGCTGCAAGTTTCCACGCGTAACAGTGCCTCGGCGCTGATTCATGAAATCGAAGTTTCGCCGATCGATTACCCATTAATCCGTTGGCGTTGGAAAATTGCAGCAACGATCCCATCTGGCAACGCTAAGAAAAAATCAAAGGATGATTACCCCGCCCGTATTTACGTTATCTTTCCCCATTTTTTCAAACCATTATCACGTACGATTAATTATATTTGGGCCAACCAGCTGAAAATTAATGAGGTTGTGCCGAGTCCATATTTTTCTCGATCGGTGATGGTTGCTGTTGAGAGTGGAAATCAGCGGGCAGGCGAGTGGGTTGAAGAAGAACGAAATCTGCTGGAGGATTATCGTCGTATCTTCGGAGAAGAGCCGACACTTGTGGGTGGCATTGCAATTATGAGCGATTCCGATGACACCGGAGAATCGGCTTTGGCATGGTACGATGATTTGCGGTTACTGAAGACAGATTAGCTGAATATCTCTTTTTCTTTGATCTGGTTTCTGCCAGCATTTTTAGCTTCGTAAAGTGCGGCGTCGGCAACTTTGACGATCTCATCAATCGACCCATCAGTGGTACCATCGTAGGCCGCAACACCGAAGCTGATGGTTAATTTGTGATTCTCCATTTTGCCAGAGAAGGTCATCTCTTCCGCGCGCATGCGTATTCTTTCAGCAACTTCACAGGCGGCCTCCAGATCCGTTTCTGGCAGGACCAAGCAGAACTCTTCACCACCATACCGGGCTGCCAGATCATAAGTTCTGAGTTGCTCTTGCAGCAGGTCTGCTACTCTGACTAAAACCTCATCGCCGACCTGGTGGCCGTACTTATCGTTGACCTGTTTGAAATGATCAATATCTGCCATGATTAACGACAGTGGGTTACGGCCGCGATAGCAACGGTTCAGCTCCGTCTCAAGTTTTTCGTACAGATGGCGCCGGTTGTAGAGGCGTGTCAAGGGATCGGTTTGCGCAAGCTGTAATAAGAGTTGATTGCTTCGGCGCAGCTCATCTTGCAGGGTTTTGATCTGCATCTGAACATGGACCCTGGCAACCATCTCGGCCGGTTCAAAAGGTTTCGTGATATAGTCACAAGCCCCTGATTCAAGACCGCGAACTTTTGTGTTCAGGTCGCCATGACTGGTCAACATGAGGACTGGAATTTCTTTGAGATCTTCTCTCGATTGCAGCATGGCAAGGAATTTTAAGCCATCAATTCCGGGCATTTCGATATCACAAAGGATAATGTCTACATTGTTGTTCACCAGCAGCTTAAACGCTTCGATACCATCCGCCGCTTGCAGGATTTTTTGGAACATATTCCCGTCAGCGAAAGTTTGTTCCACCTGAGTGCGGATCGCTTTGGAATCATCGATGATAAGTAGAGTTCTGTTCATTAAGTGCTCTTCTGAATTGAATTTAGATGATTCTAATGT
The DNA here is from genome assembly GCA_945788205.1 of uncultured Desulfuromonadales bacterium. Taxonomy (GTDB): domain Bacteria; phylum Desulfobacterota; class Desulfuromonadia; order Desulfuromonadales; family Geopsychrobacteraceae; genus Malonomonas. The sequence continues at coordinate 2,236 of CALZLE010000323.1, read as the reverse complement.
TTGTCGTTGCCAAAGTAAAGTTTTTATTTATGGTCAAATTGTCCCTGCGCAAAACTGTAATTCACAAAACTGTTATGTCAATCGATCGAATGTTTTATTGAGCATCGTCTTCGTTGTTTTCCAGTCTACACATTTGTCCGTGACAGAAACACCGTACTTCAGATCGCTCAGGTCGTCGGGAATGCTCTGATTACCAGCTTCCAGATTGCTCTCGATCATCACGCTGTTTATCGCTGTTGTCCCGGTAAGCAGTTGCTCGACGATATCATCGAGAACCTTGCCTTGTCGCTCGTGGTCTTTCTCTGAGTTAGCGTGACTGCAGTCGACCATAATCGATGGTGGTAGATTATTCTTTTTCAGCAGCTCGATGGTATTCGTGATGTCTGCTGACGAATAGTTGGGGCCATCGTTCCCACCACGCAGCACAATGTGGATATCCGGATTGCCGGTCGTTTCAACAATCGAACTACGGCCTTCGTAGTTAATGCCGAGAAAGCTGTGTGACCGGCATGCCGCTGCCATAGCATCAGTGGCGATTTTCAGGCCGCCGTCAGTGCCATTTTTAAATCCGACTGGGAACGACAGACCGCTGGCCATCTCTCGGTGTGTTTGAGATTCAGTTGTGCGCGCTCCGATGGCCCCCCAACTGATCATGTCGGATAGGTACTGAGGTGTGATCGGATCGAGCATTTCACTGGCAATTGGCAATCGCAATCGGGTGATGGCATTGAACAGTTGTCGAGCAATCCCCAGACCTTTGGAGATGCTGTGAGTTCCATCCATGTCGGGGTCGTTGATCAGACCTTTCCAGCCGACTGTGGTGCGCGGTTTTTCAAAATAGACGCGCATAACGATAAAGAGTTTTTCCTTTAACGTTTCAGACAGCTCGGCAAGGCGTTGCGCATACTCAATCGCGGCTTTCGGATCGTGGATAGAGCAAGGCCCTACGACGACCATCAGGCGTGGGTCTTCACCGCGCAGAATCGCCTTTATTGTGTTGCGGCTTTCATTGACAAATGCGGCGTCGTCAACGCTCAGGGGAAAGACTTGCTTCAGGTCTGCAGGAGCGATGATCGGTGTAACTTCACGAACATTTAGATTGTTAGTTTGAACCATGATTTCCTCGATATAATTATGTCGAATTACAGAAAATTACAAAGTTGGAGTAATCTATCGGCTTTCGCAGCTAAAGTCAAAGCCTCTCCCCGTTGACTACGCATGGGGAATCGTTTGACAGTTTTTCACAGTTTCTGTATAAGTTCAGAGAATTACGGTTATTTTTACTTATGTAGCAGGGGAAGGTTAATTCATCATGGGTACGTTGATTGGCGCGATTGCTAATATTATCAATCTTGTGTTTCAAATTTATATTTTCATTGTCATTGCTCGAGCATTGATTTCCTGGGTCAGCCCAGATCCATATAACCCGATTGTGCGTTTTTTACACAATGCGACCGATCCGGTACTGTACAGGTTGCGCAATCTGCTGCCGTTCTTACGGGCCGGAACCTTCGATTTTTCTCCGATTGTACTGCTGATCCTCCTCTCTGTGTTGCAGCAGTTCATCGTCTCTACTTTAATGCAACTGGCTCACTAACTGACAGGACAAAGGTTCAAATCTGATGCGGATTACCCCGATAGAAATCCAGCAACACCAGTTTAAAACCCGGCTGTTCGGTTATGATACCGCTGCTGTTGATCATTTTCTGGAGATGCTTGCTGATGAACTTGAGCGTTTGCATAAACAGAATAACGAGCTGAAAGAGTCGCTGGCTCGCACCAGGACTGCGTTGGAGCAGATGCGGGACCGGGAAAAGGCACTGCAAGAAACCCTGATGACGGCTCAGCAGGTCACCGAGGAATTGAAGGAAAATGCGCGTAAAGAGGCTGAAATTATGGTTGCAGAAGCCCATCTGGAAGGTGAACAGGTGGTGAGAGAAGCAGCCGAACGACGTGTGCAGTTAATGAGCGAAATCCAGGACCTTAAACGGCAAAAGATTTCTTTTGAGGGCGGGTTGCGATCAATGATCGATGGCCATTTGAAATTGCTCGACATGGATATTTTGCAGATTGAGGAAGAGGAGCGCAACGCTGCATTGTTGGAGCAGCCTTTGCTTGATCCACCAGCCGATGACGAGGCTGGTAACTTCTGATGCACCCTGCTTTTACCAAACAAAAGGTGTTGAGCTGAACACTGTCGACACATCATGGACAGAAGCTTTTTGTTCCTCGGGAT
>CALZLE010000322.1 GCA_945788205.1 uncultured Desulfuromonadales bacterium | reverse complement strand
CTGTGAAAGGGAAATGGCATGAAAATTCTGGTTCTGATGGCCGGTAGCAGCGAAAAGTTCCGCGAAGCTGGTTACAGCTACCCGAAAAACCTGATTGAACTCAACGGCATGCCACTGGTGGAGCATTTCATCGATGGCTTAAAACAACTCCAGGACAACGGGAACCAGTTCATCTTTGCCCTGAATTCTGATGAAGACAGTCGTTATCACACGGGCGCGGTCATTCAACTGCTGCTGCCGGAAGCGCAGATTATCAAAGTTTCTTCGCCTACCGCCGGTGCGGCCTGTACTGCATTGCTGGCGGTCGAGCAGATCAACAACAGCGACCCGTTGCTGATCCTCAATGGGGACATTGCCGGAGAATTAAAAATTGCCGAGGCGATTGGCGAGTTTCAGCGACAGGGGTTGGATGGCGGACTGATCGTTTTTGAAGGGGTCCATCCACGTTGGTCCTATGTCAGATGCGATGACAGTGGCCTGGTTGTCGAGGCAGCGGAAAAACGACCGATCAGCAAACTGGCGACGGTGGGTGCCTACTACTTTACCCGGGGCGAGGATTTTGTTAGCGCTGCCATGAACATGATCATCAAGGACGCCAATGTTGAAGGCGGCTTTTACGTCTGCCCCAGCTACAATGAAATGATTCTGGCGCAGAAAAAAATCGGCGTTTATCAGATCCCCCGACGCAACTATTTTTCCTTGTCCACACCCCAGGGGGTAGTCAACTACGAAGAACATCTTAAGGTCAAGGCTGGTCGCAGGAGAGCAAATGATGAAAGTTAACAACCTCGACAACATGGTCCGCGGCTGGCTGGTCGGTAATTTTGACCCGGCGGTCTATAAAACCAGCGATGTAGAGTTTGCCGTACAGCGCTTTCCTGCGGGAAGTTACGAAGAGCGGCATATGCACAAGGTCGCCACCGAAATCACGGTCATCGTCGTCGGCCAGGCCGAAATGAACGGAACATCCTATTCTGCCGGTGACATCATCGTTATCGAACCGAATGAATGGACAGACTTCCGGGCGATTCTTGACACCACCACCGCGGTGTTGAAAATTCCCGGCACCCTCAACGACAAATATCTCAAAGGGGAGTAAGATGCTGAATATTGTCATCCCGATGGCCGGCCGCGGCAGTCGCTTCGCCAGCGTCGGCTACCAGCAACCGAAACCACTGATTCATGTCAACGGTAAGCCGATGATCGATCTGGTGGTTAACAACCTGCGTCCTGACTGCCCACATCGGTTTGTCTTTATCTGCCTGCGCGAGCACAATACCCAGTATGGCCTGCAAGCCCACCTCTCATCCCTGGCGCCGGGCTGTGAAATTATCTACGTCGATCAGGTCACCGAAGGGGCCGCCTGTACAGTGCTGCTGGCCAAGGAGTTGATCAACAATGCTGACCCGCTGATGATTGCCAACAGCGACCAGTGGATCGATGTCGACATTAATAACTATCTGCAGAAAATGGAGGATTCCGGAGCTGATGGTTTAATTATGACCATGTGGGCCGACGATTCGAAATGGTCTTTCGTGCGCATGGATGAAAAGGACAAGATCTGCGAAGTGGTAGAAAAAGAAGTCGTTTCCAACGAAGCGACAGTCGGTATCTACAACTACCGACACGGAGCAGATTATGTGGCTGCTGCGGAAAGCATGATTGCTAAGAACCTGCGCGTCAACAACGAGTTCTATGTGGCGCCAGCCTACAACGAAATGCTCGCTTCCGGCCAGACTCTGGAGATTTACAACATCGGCCAGGTCGATGCCGGCATGTACGGACTCGGTACCCCCGATGATCTGGAACGCTTTTTAACCATGCCGGTCGCCAAACGTGCGACCGATTTCTGAAAGCGGCTTGCTTAATGCGCTACACCGATCATCCCTATAATCTGCTGGCGACCGGTAAAAAACTGGTCGGTTGGGGCTCAGGCGGGGTCTACGATTATTACCATGGCCTGTTCCCCCTGCCACTTGCCTACCTGGTCGACAATGCCCCGCAGGCGCAAGGGACGAGCAAGGCAGGGCTGCAGATTTGCCCTCCGGAAACCCTGCAACAGGAAGATCCACAGCAGGTAGTGGTCGTCATCTACTCCAGTTTCTCTACTGAGATCTTACAGCAACTCAACAGCTACGGCCCCTTTACCTCGATCAACGCACCGGTTCTCTTCTGCAGCGATTATCGCCAACAGTGGCAAAGAGTCGAACAGGTTCTGCAGCAATCGCTGCCCCAGCGGCAATCCAGCGCAACCAACGCCTTCCTGATTCAGGGCCAGGTTATTCCTGAGCTGACCGCCAAGATCGCCGGAGTCTATGCCCGCTACTATCCTGATTCCTTGCGGGTTCTTTCCACCTGGGAAGGGACTGACCCGAAGCTGCTTGAAGAAATTGTGCCATTGGTCGATCAGGTGCTGTTAAACGCACCACCAAAGTTGGCCGGAGTACAAAATCGCAATCTGCAAATCGTTTCGACCCGCGCGGGCCTTCGCTACTGCCAACAACAGGGCGCAGAACGGGTGCTAAAAACCCGCTCCGACATGTTTGTCATGGCCCCGGACCTGCTCAACCAGTGCGAGCAACTACGCGACCATTATGATCCGACCGCCTGCCGGCAACTGGGGCTGGATAACCGACTGGTCATTCCGCAGAGCTTTACCCGCAAGTACCTTCCATACAGCCCGTCCGACCTAGCCATGTACGGCAGCACCAAAGACCTGTTGAAATTCTGGGACTGCCCCCTGGATGAGCGCCAATTTGGCCTGCTGGAGGTCTGTCAGAGCAGCAATCTACTGCAGCTTGGCGTGGAAGGGCTACCGGCCGAATGCTATTTCGGGGTCAATTTCTGTCGCCGCCTTGGCCGCTCGGCCAATGGCGAGCTCGCAGATAGTTGGGCCTTCTACCGCGATCTTTTCCTCGTCACCGACAACAGTTGGTTCGAACTGTTCTGGCCGAAGAATCCCCACATCCCCGATAGCTTCCCCCTGCTGCCCCATCGGGAAACGATCAGCAACCGATTTTGGCACGCATTATTGAATGGGGGTTCCGCCCAACTGGGGGCTGCGAGCACCATCGACATTTCAAGCCAAGTATGGTGTTAATCAACCCTCGCGAAAGTATTTCTTGATCGCGTCGACCACGCGCTGAATATCCGTCGCTGTCAAACTCGGGAAAAGTGGTAGCGAAAGAACCTCTTGGGCAGCAGCTTCAGCAACCGGGCAGAGGCCCGCTTGAGTACCGAGGGTTTGCCGGTAGTAGGAATGCAAGTGAACGGGTGGGTAGTGGACATTGGCGCCGATCTGCTGTTGCTGCAGCCATTCGAATAAGCGATCCCGCTGGCCATTGACCACCCGCACCACGTAGAGATGAAAACCGTGACTGACCTCCGAACGCAGCGCCAAGGGTTCAATACCAGAAACCTCCGCTAAGCCTTGCGCATAGCAGTCCGCCAGATTTTGGCGCCGCGCAATCCAGCCAGGCAATTTATTCAGCTGACTCAGTCCGAGCGCCGCCTGCAAGTCGCTCATGCGGTAATTATAACCGAGCTCAACCATATCGTAACCATGGCTCCCGCGCTGCTGCCGCTGATGATGATCCTGCGAAATCCCGTGGTTTCGGAAGCGCCGGAGCCGCTTGGCATGATCGACAGAGTCACAGGTTACCACCCCGCCCTCACCACAGGTCACCGGCTTAACCGGATGAAAACTGAAGGTGGTCAGCTCGGCCAGCCGGCCACAGGCGTGGCCCTGGTCTGAGGCCCCCAGCGAATGGCTGGCATCAGCCAGTAGCTGCAGCTGACGCCCCTCGGCGAGTTCTTGCAACCGATTGTAATCACAAGGCTGACCGGCATAATCGACCGCGATAATCGCTTTGCTGCGGGAGGTAATTTTGTCCTCGACGGAAGCTGGATCAAGGAGCAGGGTGGTGGGATCGACATCGGCGAAAACGGGCGTACCGCCTTGGTATAGAACCGCATTGGCGGTGGCGGCAAAGGTCAATGGTGGCAGGATGACCTCATCCCCAGGCCCGATTCCTGCCGCGGCAACCGCTGCGTGCAGTGCTGCGGTACCGCTCGAGACTGCCACGGCATGTTGACAGCCAACAAAATCTGCAATCGCCTGTTCGAATTCCGTGATCTTCGGCCCAGTGGTCAGCCAGTCGGAACGCAGCACCTCAACCACGGCGGCGATATCCGCCTCATCGATCTGCTGCCGGCCGTAGGGCAGCCCGTTACTAGCAGCCATACTCAGCGACAAAATCGGCAACCAGCTTACGAATCTGGGGCACCGTCAACCAGTCAGTATTGTTACCACTATTGTACTTGAAACCAGGCCGGCACATACGGCCATTATATGCCTTCATCAGCGCCTCGGTATCGAGAAAATTCATCGATGGCAGGATGGTAAAATAATCGCCGAACTCGATGGTGTTAGGCCCATCGGTTTCGGTGATCATCTCTTCGTCCGTCTTCTCCCCTGGGCGAATGCCAATGTTTTCATGTTTTGCTCCCGGCGCGATCGCTTCGGCGAGATCGACAATCCGCACGCTAGGGATTTTGGGCACAAATATTTCCCCTCCCCACATCACATCGAGCGCCTTCATCACCAGTTCGACCCCCTCTTCGAGGGTAATGCTGAAGCGGGTCATGCGCTCATCGGTAATCGGGATCGGTTGCCCCTCCTTGTGCATTTTTAAAAAATAAGGGATCACACTGCCGCGACTGCCGAGAACATTGCCGTAGCGCACGACCGACAGCTTGATATTACGCTTCCCTTTCATGTTATTGGCGGCGACAAACAGTTTATCGGAGCAAAGCTTGGTGGCACCGTAAAGGTTGATCGGCGCCGCAGCTTTGTCGGTACTTAAAGCGACGACCTTTTCTACCTCCAGGTCAAAGCAGGACTCGATGACATTCTGGGCGCCGAGGACATTGGTCTTGATGACTTCAAAGGGGTTATATTCGGCCGCCGGGACTTGTTTCAAGGCTGCGGCATGGATAACGATATCGATTCCTTCCAGGGCCCGCTTGACCCGATCTTTATCCCGCACATCACCAAGAAAATAACGGATCTGGTCGTACTTGCTCTTGGGAAAACGCTGCGCCATCTCAAACTGTTTGAGCTCGTCACGCGAGAAGATCGCCACCCTCTCCACTTTTGGGTAACGCTTGAACAGGGTCTCCACAAACTTCTGTCCGAATGAGCCGGTGCCGCCGGTGATCAGGACCGATTTGCCATTTAGCATGCGTCCTCCAGATCTTTCAACAGGGTCTGTGCCGCTTGATTGTTTGGTTCCTCTTCCAAAACAAATTGAAAGGCCATCCTCGCAGCCTCGAGAATCTGCATCTCAAGATAAAGTTTGCCCAGCCTCAGCATGGTCTCTAAGTCATGCGGCGCGCGCTGTAGATACTGGCTGTAGACCTCGGCGGCCTGTTGCTTCTCACCGACCAGCACCAGGAATTCAGCGTATCTCGGCTGATGCTCAAGCGAGATATCGGCAAGACACTGGTGAGCCAGCAAGGCATTGTCATAATCCTGCTGTTTGAGCGAAAGCGCAGCTATCCGTAGCAGGGCCTGCTGCATGGCTGGCGGCCAGACCTCTTCGCCAACCAAGCCGTGATAAGTGTTTAAGGCTGCCTCGGTATCTTGCTGCAGTTCCGCGATATAGCCTGCGAGCAAAAGTTTTAAAGCCTCATAACCCGGATCAAGCCAGGCGCTCCAGCCTTCTCCGACCCCCTCGAGAACAGCCCCTGCCGGCAGCCCATCCGCCAGCCAGTTGATCTCATTGCCAGCAGCAGAAATTTTGCCGAGCCCCCGGCCAAAGCAGCGGCCATTGAGCAAAATGACACTGACGCCGGAAACCTGTTCCCCCTCGAGTCCAACAGCTTCAGCCGCCACCTCGAGTCGCACCCAGTCACCCGCCCCTGGCAAGGGTCCTGCATGATAGCGAGCTTCGGTACCTTCTTCCCCCCAATCGATAAAATTTTTACCCCAGTAGGCACGGTGCTCAGCATCAAAACTGATCCACTGCAGCATAAGCTCCGAGCTGGGTGCGGCCGGATCGAAACAGACATCGATATACAACCGGTCGCCCGCGTCAAGCTGCAGAGGTTCACTGGTCCCACTAAAATAGCGAGCCGTCATCGTTTCCCCGGGATAAGGAGCAACCCCCAACCAATCCCAGCCCTTTCCCAGGGCGCCGGCCGGATCTAAACCCTCCTCAACCCAAGCAACCTTTTCAGCAGAGTTGGAGAAGGTTCCGGTAATATCCCAATAGGCTCGTCCGGTGTCGTTAAACAGGGCAAAGCCGAGGACCTCTTGCCCTTCCAGACCAACAGTTTTCGCTGGCAGTTCCAGACGCACCCATTGATCGATTTCCGGCAGGGGGCCTATCCGTACCCGCGCTTCGTCATCGGCATCCCCCCATTCAATATTGTCCTCCCCCCAATATGCACGATGCATCCCTGCAGTGGTCTGCCACTGGAGCATGATCGCAGTCGGTGGATTCGCTGCAGGTAAACACACATAGGCGTAGAGCATATCGTCTGGCTGAACGCTCATCTGGCTCGCCGGCAGATATCCCTGCTGCAGATAGCTGCCCTCATTCGGCGCCGAACGGGTGCCCAGCAAAATCCCGGTATGGACTGGCACCGCTTCCTGTTGAACGATTTGTTCCAACAGCTGTAAACCAATCTGGTCGGCCTCTGCAAAAGCTGCAATACTGCGCTCCAGCAGCATAAAATGATCATTGCTGACGTTTTTCAATGCGTTGTAGTCAGCAGCGTAGTTGTTCAGGTAGTGGTGAAAGCGGTTTCTTAGTTTTTCCAGATCCTTCTTCTCAGCTGCCGCCATTGTCGCGAGTTGATCAGGGTGGCTATCACTCCAGAATAAAGCTCGCCCGACTTGCTCATCTTTGAGCCATTGTTTCTTCAGCAGAGAAAAATTGACCTGCTGGCTCTCTTCTTGACAACGCGCATTCAGGCGTTTTTCGGCGTCCAGGCAACAATTCCGCAGCTTTTCGGCAGCATCCTCTAAAACTCGGTAGTGTTGTAGATTGAGCTGAAACTGTTCAACGGCAGCTTTTCCTTTATCTTTATCAATT
>CALZLE010000321.1 GCA_945788205.1 uncultured Desulfuromonadales bacterium | reverse complement strand
TGTTGCCGCCAAGCTTTTTGGCGGTTTCAAGAGCACCGGCGAGCAGAGCTCGCATCTTGTCGCGATCTTTGTAGAGTTCACCGGTGTGCTGGCGCTTGTCTTTGACCTCGGTCGGCCGCACACCTTTCCCGAACATATCTGCAGCAAAGGTTGCATAGCCCAGTTCGGCCAGCATTGCTGCCCGTTTGACTTCGTAGTCAGTCAGGCCATCCCAATCGTGAATCAGGAGGACCAGTGGAGCGTTGGCGGCCGGACTGGTGAAATAGCCTTCATAGGTCTGGCCGTTGACCTGATAGTCGACAGATTGACCCGCCGCGAAGCTGGTGCCAGAAATCAGCAAGAGGATCGATAAGGTTATTAAGGTTTTCATTTTACAAGCCCCTCTGTTAATGGTTGACAGATTTAGTCAACTTTAGCAGCGGACCCGATTCGGTGCAAGTAGCAGGCAACAGTTCCCGCTAGAGGGTTCGCAGGTAAGCGATCTCGTCCGGCACAAACTCCTTAGCGCGCGGGCTGCCAAGGTTGATGGCCCAGCAGATTTCGGCGGGGGTGTGGTTGACCATTTCGTAGCCAGCGAGAATGACATATTCGATCGGTTCTTTCGCCCAGCTGTTGACCCGCTCTTCAGTATCGAACATCAGCACGTAGTGTTTGCCCTCTGCTTCGAGAACCAGTGGGGTGACATTCTCCCGTTCTTCGATTGGAGTGTCGGTGCCGTCAGATACAATCGGAATATAAAAATCTGTCTTCAGTATCAGATCGTAGTATTGAGCCTGTTCATTATCATCAGCGATATATTTTTCCAGGGCGTCATCTAAAGCAGTCATCTGTTGTCCTTAATCGATCAAGCAAAACGCTGATCGGAGCGGGCGGTTTGTACGCCAGCCGGATTTTTCCGAATCCAGCCGGTGCGGATGTCTTCGTTCGGTTGGTCGAACTCAGGGACGTAAGGTTTAAGATCGAGCAGCGGTGTTCCATCGAGAATGTCGATATTTTCGACCTGGAGTATATTGCCATCGATTGCATTTAATTTCAGCACCGACAGTCCAATGTGGTTCGGCCGGGTTGGCGCCCGGGTGGCAAAGACCCCATGCGGTTCCGGATCGAGAAACGGGGTGACCGTCAGGGCGGTTTTGCCGGCGCAGTGAAAATAGTAGAGTACGATGATGTGTGAAAACCCCTCCAGATCGGTCAGCCCTGCTGCCAGTTTCGGTTCCAGCTCGATTCGGCCCAATTGGCCTTTGGCGCCGCTCGGCTGAATCGGCATGTCGGCAATCGCTTTAAAGGGAGAGTGGATAGCCCCGATCGACTCAATCTGCATCAGATATCCGTTCCATCGCAGGCGATGGTGACGCAGGGGCAATTCTTCGGGTCACGTTCGCCGACCGATTCCAGTTTCAGGCCGATCCAGTTGTGCACCTGCTCGACCTCAAATCCAGCCAACCGCTCGTTGCCGACCTGCATCAGCGGGCGGCCGATCAACAGCGGTTCGGCGACCATCATTGTTAACGCGTCGTCGTAGCTGACTTGCTGCGGGTCGATTCTCCCCGCTTTGACATCAGGATTGGTGATATTGAACCATTCGGCAACCGGCCGGTCACCAAAAAAACGCGCCAGGCTCTCTTCGCTCCAGTTTTCACTCAGCAGATCGCGGACCTCAAGCTGATGGCCGGAAGCGAGCAGAATCTCTTTCTGCTTGCTGTTCCCTTTGCAGCCCGGTTTTTCCCAGAAAGTTATTTTTGCCATTTGGTTATCCTTTGCTATTCAGCAGCACTCCCGCTCGATCTGATCGAGCAGGGTCAGGGCGGTTTCGTCCTGATACTCTTCGAAAATTTCGTAGAGGTTGTTGATGTAGGTGTGAATCAGAAAAATTTCGTCGATCTGGCGTCCATTGTTCTCTACCGGTTTGCCGATCTGGTCGAGCAGGCCTTTGAATTTTTCCCAGAACGCGTTGGTTTTTTCTTCGTCGTCAATATGTTTGCGCAGCATCGTCATCAGTTTTTTTGCGTTTCCTTCGCAGTCGATGTTGCGGTAGGTCACGTAGCGGTCGGGTTCGTTGGTCATCTTCTCTGGTTCCTTCAGGTTGTTGCCGTCTCTTCTTCCGGGGCGAAACAGAAATCGTAGTCACTGCAATCGCCGCAATTGGGTGATTTGCACATGACGCCGCCATTCAGATCGCAGGTCTGCCGGAACAGGAACCGTTTCCAGCGCATTCCTTTGTCGTTGGCAATCGCCAGGGTCGGCAGATGGCGGCAGATGGCGGCAGTGAGTTGTGGTCGTTCAAAAAATCCCATCGCAACCCACAGGTGTCCTGGATAGGTGGCGCGAGCAGCAATGATTTTTGCCAGCATTTCGGAGACGTGTGCCAGCCTGCCAGCCTGATCACGCGATACGTGAGACAGTAAAATGTTCAATACCTCCTGGTTGATCTCCGGTTGATGGGAATTGTTTTTCGGGATGGTTTTGCGCAGCTGGTCGGGATCGAAACCGGGAAAATAAATGGCAAAAATTTTGTCGATGTCTGAAGGCTTCAGCCCGAGCGTGGCAGCGAAGGTTGTATTTTCCTGGGTCGCCAGTGTCAGCAAGCCGGCAAACATCAAACGGTCCTCGTAAAAAATTCCTGGTGGGACAGGCGTTTCCAGTAAGGCGCAATAAAAAGCATCTTTACGGTCGATACGCGGGGTTTCTTCTTCCGGTTTTGTTTCGACTTCAGTTGCGACAGGCGTTGCACTGTCTTGGACGCTTTTCACTGCGGCTTGTAATGCCTGGTTCGCCAGTTCTGCACAGTAATCGCGTTCTTCTGGCAATCCGCCCAGTCGGCTGTTGATCAAATCGGGGGTGTACTGGCAGATTTCCTGTAAGGAATGGCCTTCGCAGAGCTCTGCCGCAGCAGCGCAAGCTGCAATTGTGTAGCCACAGCCAAAAACCTGATAACGAATTTTCTGGATACGGTCGTTCGCAACATTGAGCGTGAAACGCACCGCCAGACGACTGCCTTTGTCCCGCCCGTGCAGGCCAACTTCGCCAACGCCGTCAGGGGCTTCGAGTAAGCCGACATAGGTTTCGTTGGCGGCGTATTCTCGGATTGTGTCTGTGTATCCTTGCATTTTCATTTCTCCCGGTTTTTGTTGCAAAATCAAGATTAAGGTCGGTTTGTGGGCCGGAATTCGCCGGCCTTGACTTTAAAAATCAAGACGCCGCAGAATGCCCCCGCATCTCCTCCGCCGCATTCGCACACTCAAACAAAAAGTAAGTACCACCCTCGTACAACACATCATTCTTCAATGCATTCCCCACCTGCTCCCAGTTGGGAAATCCGCGCGTCACCAGTCCCTTGTGCAGCCGTTGGGCCAGCGCTTCGCAGTGAAAATTACCGACAATCAGGTCGTATCGGTCAGCCAGCTGCTCGGCATCTTCCAGATCGCCAACCAGTACTTTGTCGGCGCGAATCTTCTCCAGCTG
>CALZLE010000320.1 GCA_945788205.1 uncultured Desulfuromonadales bacterium | reverse complement strand
GGAGTGCCGGGTAGCAGCGTTATCGCAGTGCTACTAACGGGACTGTGGGAATTTTTAAAACAATAAAAAGCGGGCCACCCACATCAGGAATGGCCCGCTTTTGTTTCAGCCGTTGTTGCAGTTAATGACAACGGGACACCATTTTTTTCCACAATAACCGTCTACGGCTCCGACGGTTAAAATGTAAAGAACAACTCACTACCGATTTTTCTTCATACGGGGCATGGCTTAACAGGCCAATCAATCTGAAAAACATCTACACAATCCTCTATCTCAAAAAAAGCTTTAAAAACCGGGCGGATACTAAAGATCGGTGCGATGTTCGTCAACCGTTATTTTTCTTAAAATATTGTTTTTTCTGCAGAACCTCGCTCACCTTGCGATAAAAGCCACTTTGAAGGTAAAAATATCTTTTTCAAACATTGCCATCGAACAGAACTACAACTCTGTTTTAGCCGCATAAGCACTGATATTTGCTGATTTGGCTTGACTCGGTATATCATTCAACTATCTTCGTACTACTTAATTGTGAGGACTCAGATGACCGAAGAAAATGAAGATTTGAAAATCTGTCAACTCAAAGCCAAGGGACTGATGGAAGAGATTGATCGCCGTTCGACAAATCCAACAGTGGTCTGCGGAAAATGCCGGGCCAAGGCGAATCTACCGGAGCAGGTCCATAATCCTCACCCGCTGAAAAAATCGTCTCTCGATAACTTTTGGGGTTAACGCTCAACCCCATCCGGAGGACTCGTGGAAAAAGCTCTCGAATTCTTTCGCCAGAATGATCTCTTTGCTAAGCACTGTGGGATTGAACTGCTTGAAGCGAAGCCAGGTTGGTCACAAGCAAAAATGCAGATCCAACCATTCCATCTGAACGGTGCCAAAACAGTTCATGGTGGGGCGATTTTCACCCTGGCTGATTTCGCATTTGCTGTCGCTGCCAACGGTCAGGGCCAACTGGCTTTGGCGATCAGTACCAATACCTCTTTTGTCAAAGCTGCGTATGACGGGACTCTCTACGCCGAGGCTCAAGAACTATCAATAAATAAAAAGCTTGGCACCTACGAGGTTCGAATTACAGATGACCAAAAGCAATTGATCGCTCAATTTCACGGCACAGCATTCCGCAAAGAAGAAACCCTTTTCCCGACAAACTGATTACTCTAAGGAGAGAAAATATGATCAATGCCAGCGACCTGAAACGCAGTCAGGTTGTGTTGCTGGATGATGCCCCCTGCATCGTTCTCGACGTCAGCCAACAATCACCAACAGCTCGGGGTGGTAGCACCCTGATAAAAACCAAATACCGTAACCTGCTGACTGGGCAAGTCATGCCTAAAACTTTTAAAGCCGGGGATCGGATCGATGAAGCCAACTTCAATCGTCGCAAGGGGCAATTCCTTTATGCTTCGGGTGACGACGGCGTATTTATGGACAATGAAAGCTTCGAACAGTATGAAATCGGTGGTGAGATCTACACTGACGTCAAAGGCTATCTGCTGGAAGGTTTCGAGGTTATGTTGGGAGTTTTCAGTGAACAAGTCGTCAGCTTGGAAGTTCCACAAACCGTCGAATTGCTGGTCACCGAAACAGCACCGGCAATTAAAAACGCGACCGCAACGGCACAAACAAAAGAAGCGGTCTTAGAAACGGGGATTTCGGTTCAAGTTCCTGGCTACTTAGAATCGGGAGAAACCATCAAAATAGATACCCGCGAATGCCGATTTGTCTCACGCGCCTAAGCATTTTAGTGACTACTGCCGACTCAAAAACAGCTAAACGATTCGTCAAAGCCCTGCGTAGAAAGAACTGGCAATATCGGTCGACGGATTGCCCGTTGATTGAAAACGATCCGTAATACTGAGAAGGGTGGGCCATTGCCTGCCTTTTTTGAGATTAATCGATGTTGACGATAGACCAAATAACAACAGCGCTGAACAACCATCAGCCAAAAACCCTCGATCAGGCGACGACAAAGCATGCAGCCGTTGCCATGCTGCTGACCGACACTGCCTCTGGTCCCGAAGTGCTGTTCATCCGCCGGGCAGAATATGATGGTGATCCCTGGTCGGGTGATGTCGCCTTTCCGGGTGGTGGGATCGAAACAGTGGACGCTGGTCCACAACTCGCTGCCGAGCGTGAAACCCGTGAAGAGATTGGGCTGCGGCTAAAACCGGAAAACCGCGCCGGACAACTGGACGATCTCTTAGGCGCCTATCTCCCGATCCAGATTTCCTGTTTCGTTTACCTGCTAGAGGAAAAACCACATTTAAAACTGAATGGGGAAGTGGTTGATACCTTCTGGGTCCCGTTAGAAGAACTTCTCAATCCGCAGCGGCGCAAACAGGCCAGCTTCGAGTATCGCGGTTCAATACAGAGCCATCCGATTATCGATCTTGATGGCTATTGCGATCGCTTTCTCTGGGGGATTACTTATCGGCTGTTTGAAAGTTTCTTCTCGCTCCTCGGACACAACTCGCGAGATTTTTCTAAGAAGTAAGCACTATCCCTGTTCACTATCCACCTAATCCCTATGATACTGCCGGAAACGCTGGTCACTTCGCAATGGATCCTTCCATAATTTGCACCTCCCGGCGATCCGTTCTGCATCCGCGCGACTCAGACCAACATCTTTTAGCAAACGATCATCCATATCCAACAGCTGCTGTCGCTGCCGAGCCAGCTGAGAACTCCGTTCAATCCGTTTCCCCAAATGCTGTAAAAACCGACCAAACCCCTGCCAAAATCCGTTGACCGGAGGTTCTAAGCATTGCTGTTGACATTGATCAATGATCATACCCATACCCCCTTAAGAAGCAGTAGTATTACTGTCAGCTCAACTATGAAACAAAACAGTTGATCAATCAAACGAATTGTTTTTATACTTAGGATCAATTTTATTGATAGATGGAAGGGGCGAGATAACTATGCAAACCAACCTGCCAACGGAACTGCTCCGAACTTTTATTGCTATCGCCGATGGCGGCAATTTCAGCCAAGCTGCGGAACAGATCAACCGCACCCAATCTGCTGTCAGCATGCAGGTTAAACGGCTCGAAGAGCTGGTCGACAAACCACTTTTCAAAAGAGACAGCCGTAATTTAAAATTAACCGCCGACGGACTGACCCTGCTTGGGTACGCTCGCCGGATTCTCAAACTGAACGAAGAAGCAATCTCCATACTAAAACGCCCGGAACTATCTGGCTGGGTCCGAATCGGGCTACCGGACGATTATGCCACTCGCTTCTTGCCGGAGATTCTTGCCGGTTTTTCTCGCACCCACCCTCAGGTACAGGTTGAAGTCACTTGCGATCCGAGCAGCCAGTTAAGACAACGACTGAAGCGCAAGGAACTCGACCTGGTGATGACCACATCCGCTGTTTCTGATGAAGCCGGCACCATCTTGCTGCGCCGCGAACCGATGGTTTGGGTCACCTCTGACCAGCATCTGACACACGAAGAATCTCCGCTGCCATTAGCGCTATTTCCAGAAGACTGCTACTGTCGCAACTGGGTGATCGAGGCCCTGGAAAAAGCCAACATCGAGTATCGAATCGCCTACACCAGTGCCAGCATTATGGGCCTGCACGCAGCCATCACAGCAGGGCTGGCTGTTTCAGCCATCAGCCAAAGCATCATCCCCCCCGGCGTCCGACAACTAACAGCGGAAGAAGGCTTCCCGCCCTTACCGAACGCCTCCTTTCTTCTGCACCGCAACCCGGAATCAAACAATTGCATCGTCGATACCCTGGCCCAACATATCGCCAAAGCCTTTGGTGCCTGTAATAAATAAAGGGGGGGGCCTAAACGACCTTCCCACATAAAACTATACCAATGCCTGACCCTATAAATTATCGATAAATACTGCCATAAGAGAAAAGTACTGCCGCGCGTTCACGAACATAATATCGTTATGATTGCCTTGCTCAAAAATCTTTAAATTTTTCCTGCCCACCGCCCAGTCATACAACCGCTGGCCATGACTGACATCAACTAATCCATCATGCTCGGTGTGCATCACCAGTACCGGGCCGGGGTAACCAAGCATCTTTTGCTGATGGTCAAGGTCTTCCGCAACCGCTGCCGACAATTCGGCGGGCGTACAGCCCAACTCTTGTGGGTGTACCCGCAGCAGCAATCGCTCCAACACATCGGCAACCCCGCTTTCGAGTACCAGCCCCGCAGCTTGCGGGAACTTCTCTGCCGCCTCAATGGCAAAAATAGAACCGACACTGCGACCAAAAAAGATCAGCTCGCTTGCTGGTTTACCGAGTGCCTCAATTGTCGGCACCACATCATCCAACATTTTTCCGAGCTGTGGTAGACCGCTTGACTGCCCGTAACCACGCAACTCAGCCAGAAAAACGTTGCAACCGATCTGCTGAATCAGTGAAACAAAATCACCCTGCCAGTCATCGACAATCTCGCCATTACCGTGAAAATGTACCAGTGTCTTTGCCTGCGGATCGATTTCGTGATAGCTGCAGGCCAGCCGCGCATCACCACAATCAACCCAGAACGGATCGGCAAAAGCCCCCTGCCTGGGAAAGAAATATCGTTCACTGATTAAGCGATGGTTGAGCAGGACTTTCGACATAATCACCTCCTGAAAGCGCTTTAAGTCAAGATTCATTGAGCCCTAAAAGAAGGACGTCGAATGAGTAATTTGATCTATCCCGCAGCTAGTACTTTTCTAT
>CALZLE010000319.1 GCA_945788205.1 uncultured Desulfuromonadales bacterium | reverse complement strand
TTGGTTGAGCTGATTCCTTGTGCCGAGATGGTGAAATTTGCCAAGAACGGTTCCAACGTGACAACCGCGGCCGTCAAACTGGCTCGGGCGTTCACCGGTCGCGACAAGGTGCTGTATTGCAAAGATCACCCTTTCTTTTCCTTTGACGACTGGTTCATCGGCACCACCCCCTGCAACAGCGGTGTGCCAGAAACCGGCCGGGAGTTGTCCCTGAGTTTTCGTTACAATGATATCGCGAGTGTCGAGCAGGCATTTGCCGAGAACCCAGGTCAGATTGCGTGTTTAATTATGGAGGCTGCCACCTGCGAGGAACCGCGCGAAGATTTTCTGCTCAAAGTCCAGGCTCTTTGCCGGAGGCAGGGTACGGTTTTCATTGTTGATGAAATGATTACTGGTTTTCGCTGGCATCTGCAGGGCGCGCAGACTTTGTTCGGCCTAAAACCAGATATGACGACGTTCGGCAAAGGGATCGCTAACGGTTTTTCTGTTGCTGTTCTGGCTGGCCGTAAAGATATCATGGAGTTGGGCGGTCTGTACCACAATAAGGAGCGGGTTTTTCTGCTCTCCGGGACCCATGGTGCAGAGAATGTCGGTTTGGCTGTGATGCGCGAAGCGCTGAAAATATATAGCAGCGAACCGGTGATTGATCACCTATGGCAGACCGGCAGAGCGTTGACTGATGGTTTTAACGCGCTGGCTCACGAGGCTGGTATTGGCGAGCAAGTCCAGGCCTTTGGTTTTCCCTGCTCCCCCTATGTGGCCTGCAAGGACCTCAATGGTCAGGTTTCCATGCCTCTGCGGACCCTGTTTTTGCAGGAAATGATTCGTAACGGCGTCATCGCGACCTACTTTGCGCCGAGTTATGCACACAGTGACATTGAGGTAGAAAAAACGTTAGAAGCAGCAAAGTGCACGTTTGAGATTTATGCTCAGGCTCTTGATAAAGGTTGGGAACATTATGTCGAGGGGCCGGTTGTCAAGCCAGTCTTCAGAGCACGCAACTAAGTCTTTAATTGTTAAACCTGAGAAAATATCAAAATGGCGACTCGAAGTGAAATCGGGGCGCCATTTTGATATTGGGGGAGGTTTTGTCAAAAACATGACAATAAGTAGGCATTTCTGTCGTTTTTTGGTAAAACTTAACGATAGTAAATAAGTTGCTGACGTTTAATAATCACATTTTCTGGCCTGTAACCATCTCAAGGGCCGCTGCTGACCAGCGACACTAAAGAAAAGAAGGCGTACTGCCGAAAAGAGCATTCAGAGAAAAATCAGCAGGTACGGAAGTTGCAGATTGAAAAGTTCTTAATTCTAAGCGAGTGATTTTCCCTCTGTCATTTGAGCCGGTGCCGGTTTCGATTAAGAGGGCGGAGGTACAAGATGTATCTTGATATTCCAGTTGAAAATCTTTGTGTTTCCAATGACAGTTCACTTCGAGAAGCGGCAAAAATAATTGAGGAAGGAACCAAGCAAATTGCACTGGTTGTCAATAAGGAGCGAAGCTTACGTGGCACTTTGACAGATGGTGATCTGCGTCGGGCAATTATTGCCGGAGTCTCGATGGACGCTCCGGCCGCAATGGTGATGCAGCGTTCTTTTATCGCTGGCACGCCTGACATGGGAACAAACAAGATTTTTTCGCTTATGCAGGAAAGATTGATCCGCCATGTGCCGATTGTTGATGAGCAGGGTTTTTTGGTCGATTTGGCCTGGATTTCCGATCTGATAAATCAGGATGCAAGTGAATTGTCAGCTGTCGTTATGGCTGGCGGCTTTGGTAAAAGGCTACTTCCTTTAACAGAGACAATTCCGAAACCGATGTTGCCGGTTGGTGATCGCCCCGTTATGGAGCATATCGTTGATAATCTTCGTTTAGCGGGGATCCGTGATCTCAAAGTGACAACCCATTACATGCCAGAGAAAATCAAAGGTCACTTTGGCGACGGCCGCAAGTTTGGTGTCAATATCGATTATGTTTCAGAGGATCGCCCTCTTGGTACCGCTGGGGCGCTTGGTTTGATGCCGGTTCCAGTACGTCCTACCTTGGTTGTCAACGGTGACATCATGACACAGGTAAACTACCGCGCCATGCTAGCTTATCACCGGGAGCACGATGCCGATTTGACTGTGGGGGTTCGTCAATATGAAGTGCAGATTCCTTACGGCGTGATGGTCTGTGAGGGAGCCAGTGTCCGAAAATTGACCGAAAAGCCGAAGCATACTTTTCTGGTCAATGCCGGCATGTATTTACTCGATCCTGTCGCCCATAAGTATATTCCCCAGAATGAACGCTATGATATGACGGACCTGATCGAGGCCTTGATTGAAGACGGCAAAAATGTCGTCAGTTTTCCGATTATGGAATACTGGCTCGATATCGGTCAGCACGCTGATTACGAGCGGGCCAACCTGGATCAGGAAAAAAGGAGACTATCTGCATGAACTGGCAGGGAAAAAAAGTTTTGGTGACCGGTGCCGGTGGATTTATTGGCAGTCACCTGTCTGAAAGTTTGTGCCGTGAAG
>CALZLE010000318.1 GCA_945788205.1 uncultured Desulfuromonadales bacterium | reverse complement strand
CATCTTCGGCGAGATCAACGCTGAAGCCTTTTTTCTTCAAAGCTCTGGAGAGAACCCAGCGGATACTTTCTTCGTCGTCAGCAACAAGGATACGTTTAATGGACATTCCTACACCCTTCTAGTGATTGTCAGAATCGTTTTGGAGGCGACTCAGCAGTGGCAGGGACACTTTGACCGAAGTTCCCCTGTTTTCACGATTGATAAATTGAATAAAACCACCATGGTCGGTGATAATTTTTTGGCAGATCGGTAGTCCCAGGCCACTGCCACCTTCTTTGGTGGTGTAGAAGGGGGTGAAGATCTGGTCCAGTTTTTGTTGCGGAATACCCGGCCCGTTGTCGCTGATGGTGATCAGGACCATCGGGGTTGCCCGGACGCCGGGCAGGCCCATTTGACATTCAGAATCGATCCGACTTTCGATGCTGATGAGTTCACCGTCCGGAGAGGCTTCGCCGGCGTTTTTTATCAGGTTCAAAAACAGTCTTACCAGCAAGTCCCGGTCACCGCAGATGTCAGGGATACTCGGGTCAAGCTGCAGCTTAAAGCTGATGTTTCGTTCGGCAACCGCTTGCCTCTGCAACATAATAATTTCATCGAGAATTTGACTGATATTCACCTGGCCGGTCTGGGTTTTTCGTGGTTGTGACAGGTCGAGCAATTCCTCAATGATGCGGTTGACCCGGTCGGTTTCGCGGATCATCAGCTCTGTATACTCTTGAAGTTCCGTGTTTTCGTCCAGTTCCATCTGTAATAGCTGCGCTGCTCCCTTTATGCCCCCGAGTGGATTTTTTATTTCATGGGCCAACCCGGCAGCCATGACGCCGACCATCGATAACCGATCGGTGCGGCGGACCGTTTCTTCCAGGGTGTGGACCTGGGTCATATCACGCAGGATCATCACAGCCCCTTTTTGCACCCCATCCGAAGAGAAAATCGGTGAAACAGTTGTGCTGACCGGGCGGGGTTTAGTCCCTGGCATGCGCAGGACGACGGCTTCGTGATCCGAAATCGAGCGTCCTTCATTCAGGGCGGTTTTCGCTAATCGGCAGAGAATCTTTTGATGGCTAAAACGTTCGAAAAAAGGTTTTCCCAGGCATTGTTTTTCAGACAGGCCGATGTAGTTCTGTGCCGCAGGGTTGAACAGGTTAATCGTTCCCTGCTGGTCGAGAGCGATGACGGCATCCTCAATGTTTTCTAGAATCATGGCGTATTCTTGAGGGGAGGGACGATTGTTAACTGTCATTTGTTTCTGCCTCGGAAAAAAAGCTATCTACCCGTGCTATTAATTGTTCGATCTCTTCTGTTTTTTGCAATGTTGCCCGAAAATGACTGGCGCCGGACAGTCCGCGAGCGTACCAGCAAAGGTGCTTGCGCATCTCAAAGAAGGTTTTCCGGTCGCCGAACTGTTCGCGGTGCCACTGCAGGTGCTGCAGGGCAACTTGCCGTTTTTCTAGCGTTGTTACTGGAGCGATTTTCTGCCCACGGAGCAGGCATAAAAGATCCCGAATCAGCCAGGGATTACCGTAACCACCCCGGCCGATCATGATGGCGTCGCAAGCGGTTTGCTCCAGTGCTTTTAAACCCTCTTCGGCGGTGTAAATATCGCCGCTGCCGATGACCGGGATTGACAGTGTCTGCTTCAGTTCCCGAACCTGATCCCAATCTGCTTTACCGCTGAAGGACTGACTGCGAGTGCGCGGATGCAGGGTGATCGCATCAACGCCCTCGGCTTCGGCGATTTTTCCAACTTCGATGAAGTTGGTCGATTCAGCGTCCCAACCGGAACGGATTTTAACCGTTAGGGGGCCGCTAAACTCAGCCCGCACAGCGGAAAGGATGCGCGCAATTTTTGCTGGCTCTTTAAGTAGTGCACTCCCCGCGCCGCTGCGGATAACCTTTTTGACCGGGCAGCCCATATTGATGTCGAGCAGAGTGCATTCATTGGCAATCATCCGGGTTGCTTCAGCCAGAACCTGTGGATCATCACCAAACAGCTGCACTCCTAACGGTGCTTCATCACTGCAACTGAGGAGAAGTTCCCGGGTTTTCCGCCCGTCACGGATCAGGCCGTTGGCACTGACCATTTCGGTGAAAACCAGAGAGGCACCGAATAACTTCATAATCCGACGATAAGGTAATGAAGTGATACCAGCCATCGGAGCTAGAATTATCGGGTTGTCCAGTTGTAGGGAGCCGATACGGGGAGTAGAGATTTGCATAATATTTAGGCATTTTATCGATACCGATAGTTAAATCAAGGAAAAAATATGTACAGAAAGTGGTATTAGAGCTTTTTGTGAAGTGGATACTGTATACAAAATACACTTGACAAGGTGGATATGAGTTGTTAGAACAATATTTGGAATTTTAGGTGACGGAAGGTTTTTCGATTAAGCTTTTTAATCGGGCCAGAAGTTTCCCGATTTTCCAGAGTTAAACTGCACAAGGAAACCGTTCGGGCGGGCGCTTTCGGTGCAGTTGTTATGTTTTTCCGCATTGCGGGCCATTTCCTTTTTTGCCCTTATGGCATCCGAAAACTTTTTTTCAACACCACAAAGGAGAGAGAGTATGTCGACATTAAAAGAAACCCTGTTTAAGAAAATCCAAGAGCATCGTCCTCGCACTACCAAGCTGGCCAAAGAGTGTGGCGACGTTGTGTTGGGTGATGTTACCATCGCTCAGGCGCTTACCGGCGCTAAGGGCGTCAAGTGCCTGGTCACTGATATCTCCTACCTTGATCCTATGGAAGGTATCCGTTTCCGTGGCATGACCATCCCTGAGACCTTTGCTGCTCTGCCAAAAGTTCCGGGCAGTGATTATCCTTACGTTGAGGGTTTCTGGTATCTGCTGATGACTGGTGATGTTCCGACTCTGGAGCAGGCCCAGGAAGTTGTAGAGGACTGGAAGTCCCGCGCTGCTGTTCCTGAGTATGTTATCGACGTTCTCCGCGCTCTGCCTCGTGATTCTCATCCGATGGCAATGTTCTCCGCAGCAATCATCGCTATGCAGCGTGATTCGATCTTCTCCAGTAACTATGCTGCTGGTAAATTCAACAAGATGACTTGTTGGGAAGATATGTACGAGGATTGCACCAACTTGATGGCCAAGCTCGGCCCAATCGGTGCTTACATCTATCGTATGAAGTACATGGGTGACACCCACATCGAAGCCGATCCAGAGCTCGACATGGGCGGTAACTTCGCTCGCATGATGGGCATCGACGCTCCTTATGATGATGTTGCTCGGATGTACTTCATCCTGCACTCTGACCATGAGTCCGGTAATGTTTCGGCTCACACCACTCACCTGGTTGCTTCGGCTCTGTCTGACTGCTACTACGCTTACAGCGCTGGTATCAACGGTCTGGCTGGTCCTCTGCACGGTCTGGCAAACGAGGAAGTTCTCCGTTGGACCCAGAACTTCATGCAGCAGCTCGGTGGCGAAGTACCGACTGAAGAAGGTCTCAAGGAAGCTCTCTGGGCGACTCTCAACAGCGGTCAGGTTATCCCAGGTTACGGTCACGCCGTCCTGCGCAAGACCGATCCACGTTACACCTCGCAGCGTGAGTTCTGCATGAACACCCCAGGCCTCAAAGACTACCCACTGTTCCAGTTGGTTAAGATGATCTTTGAAGTTGCTCCTGGCGTTCTCACCGAGCAAGGTAAAGCTAAAAACCCATGGCCAAATGTTGATGCTCAGTCGGGCGTCATCCAGTGGTACTACGGCGTTACTCAGTACGAGTTCTACACCGTTCTGTTCGGTATCGGTCGTGCCCTCGGTTGCCTCCCTAACATCACTTGGGACCGCGCTCTTGGTTACGGTATTGAGCGTCCTAAGTCGGTTACAACTGCAATGCTCGAAAAAGCTGCTGGTATCGCTTAAACAATTTCGATATTGTAGAATGAATTATGGGAGGCTCCTTTTGGGGCCTCCCATTTTTTTGTTTAAAAAGCACCTTTTTGGTTTTATACTCTGCTTTCCAATGGTCAGATT
>CALZLE010000317.1 GCA_945788205.1 uncultured Desulfuromonadales bacterium | reverse complement strand
GTGTGATAACGACTGTCTTCATCCGAATTCAAGGCAAAGATGAACTTGTTCCCGTTGTCCTGGAGTTGTTTTAAGCCATCGATGAAATGCTCAACCAGTGGCATGCCGTTGAGTTCAATCAGGTTTTTCGGGTAGCTGTAACCAGCCTCGCGGAACTTTTCGCTGCTACCGGCCATCAGAACCAGAATATTCATGCCATTTCCCTTTCACAGCGCTGGATATTTTCGACAATCGCCTGGTAGGTCACGTCGTGTACCGACTGCACCACCATCAGGTGGGCTCCAGCGGCTTTCGCTGAAGCGATGCCATTTTCATTGTCTTCGACCACCAGACACTCCTTCGGGGTCAGTCCGAGGCTGTCGATCGCTTTGGTATAAATCTCCGGATCAGGCTTCGACTTACTGACATCCTGGTTACTGAGCAACACCTCCAGATAATCGCACAATTTGGCCTTGTCCATCATGCTGACGACACTCTTTCGCACCGAGTTGGAGGCGACAGCCAGTTTGTAGCCATCGGCTTTTAGCCGGGAGAGGGCATACTCGTGGAGGAAGGTCGGTTTGCATTTGGCGTTGACGATCTCCATGGTATAGACCTGCTTGAGCTGATTGAGGAAACCGTGCAAAGCTCGTGGCAGGCCGCGCTCCAGGGAAAGCATTTCCAGCTTACGGGAAGTCGGTAGACCATCGTAGGTGACCAGATGTTCATAGCGGCTGATTTCAAAACCGAACAGGGACAGGGCTTTGTTGAGGGCTTCATAATGCCAGTCCTTGGCATCGATCAGCACGCCGTCCATGTCGAAAATCACTGCCTTGATCTTAGCCATGAAAGAAGTCCTTTGCTCCTTGGGGAAAGTCGGTGCAGAGCATCAGTTGCTCGGCGTGATGCAGGTCGTTGGTCTGCAGAAACTGCCAGAAAGCTTCATGGGGTCTGCGGTGCAGTTCCGGTGAAACCAGGCAGACCTGTTTGCCGGCTCGCAGGTGGTTGCTGATATCTTCGGCGTCCATCCACTCCTGGTAGAAACAGTCGATCCAGACCCCGCAGGCCTGGGCGTAGCAGATCGGTTCCGGCTCGATCTCACTTTGCCGGGTAAAGACCTTAAGTCCAGAATTGAGGCAGACCAGGGTATCCGGAGCCGACATGTCGAAAACGAAATAGTTATCGATGCCATGCCTCTCTAATGCGGCTTTGAGGATCTGCTGCAGGCCATCAGACTTGATATTCAGCGCCAGGGGATAGGCTTCTGGGGCATGCTCCTGGTAAAGCTCGGCGAAACGCTCGAAACTCATGCACTCCCCTTGCGGCAGGTCATGGGCGATGACGAGCTCACCATGTTGGTCGCGCAGGTCAGTTTCCAGGCCGAAACCGGCATTGAAGGAGCGGATAAAAGCCATTTCGCTGTTTTTCTCTGCCGCTTCCAGCCAGAAGCCGCGGTGGCTGAGAATTTCCATCGATTAACCTCTTGTTCTATCCGAGTGGCGGTATAAAGCCATCTGCCTGGGGCACAACCAGTAGTCTTTGCGCCGCATCGCTCTGTAGAAAACTGCTGAGCAGCCGTCTCTCGTCGTCGGCTTCAGCCCGGTTAGCGTCTGGCGGGACAGAATCGCTGAAAATTATTGGATAGTGCTGTTCAACCTGTCGATAATACTCGATCAGATTGAGAATCGGGAGATATTCTTTGGACGCGAAGAAGCTGCTGGCAGAACAGTACTGGTAGGGACCCAGCTGTTCGATCTGCTGACCAATTTCGCTAACAAAGCTGGAGTACAGAATCACCAGGGTGTTAGCCGGATCCTCCTTCTGCAACAGCTCCGGAGCACAGATCTGCAAACCATCGAGCTGTTCGCCCCAGCGTTGCTGGTTGTTGTCGATCAGGTAGGCAAGCGGCTGTGGATTGTTGGCGGCGAGATTGCGGTAGACGCCGCCGGTGCCCCAGCCGATCAGCTTTTTTCCGGTTGTCGCTTGCGGGTGTTGGCTCAGCTGCAGTTCGGTATCGCGGATCCAGGTCTGGACCACGCCGTTCGGCCAGTTAAAGACCGCTTTGCTGAAAAAGTGGTAGATTGCCGCTATGTCATCGCGACAGCTTACCGGCAGCTGCTTCAACTGTTGGTAGATCAGCTGCCAGAAATCACTGAGCTTTTCGGCTGAAGCGTAGTCCTGTGGTGCGAGCCGCTGACTGCTGGTAACCAGCGGCACAGCGTTATAGAGTTCGGCAATCCGTTGGTAATAATCGGTCCGCTTGCGTCCCAGCACCGGTTTGCAGCCACCAGGGTTCAGCTTGCTGAGCTTTTGTTGTGTTGGGCTGAGGATCGACAGGTCACGCAGCTTCTCACCGCTCGCCGTCAGCGCGTACATGCTGGTCAGCAGCAAGGGGTGTGGGGCTAAGGATTCAAAACAGGTCTCGGCGATGACCCGGTGCGGGATGCCAAGCTGCTGGGACTGCAGACCAAAAAGGATATCCTCGCACTCGGCATGGTAGAGGGACTCGTCCTGGCGGACCATGTTCCAGAGGCTTTTCTTGGTCACATAGACCCCACCACAGCAGAAGGCGGTTTCGTAGAAATCGTCATAGCGGGGGTGGTAGACGTTGTCCTGCTGCACCACTTTGCTGTCGATCGCCTGCTGGAGTTTCTCGCATTGCAGCAAGACTTGATAATCGGGGTAGCGCAAGGCATAGCTGCGACTCTGGTGTGGGTAGTAGGGTTCGGGAAAGGTGACAAAGGCGAAGTCGTTTCCGTAACCATCCATCACTGCAAAAAAATCCTGCGGAAAAACAAAGCGGTCATGCATCAGGCAGAGATTGCTAAAGCGGGCGGTATCGACGATCAGGTTCTTTTTGCGGGTAATCCAGCCCCTAGGCTCCGGGATCTCTAGATCGATAGTGCGAATGCGGGGATCCTCCGGCAGGTTTTCCTGGGCCGGACCGCAGACAATAATCTCTCGTTCCGGCCCTGGTATTTCGAGAATGGTGCGAATCATGCGCTGGGCGTTGACCGATTGCCCGGCGGTCAGAATACCGAAGGTCCACCCGGCCTTTGCTACATCAGCACTGATATCGGCCGGGGTAACTTTTTGCCAACGCTGGCAGCCCAATGCCGCCTCTTTGGAGTCCAACCGCTTTAAGCTGGGTTGATAGTAGCCCCGTTCAAGAAAATCCTGGTGAGAGAGAGGCGTTCCCTGACAACGTTCCGGGTCATCGAGATCGAGCCAGACTCCACCTGGCCGCAGCAGGTGGAAAATCTCCCAGAGCAGCAGCGGTGCAAAGCGCGATTGGCGCAAGCCGAGGGTAATGATCGAATCAAGCGCCTCAAAGCCGTACTTAGGACTGAAGCGGGTGAAGTTATCGACCTGTTGGTCGACTTCCAGCAACTCGAATTGCTCTTTCAGTTCTGTCGAAAGAGGTTGAAAACCGAAATAGAAGCTCGGCCCCTGGTCGGTTGCCAGATGTTCCTGCAGAATTTGGATAAGCAGCGTCTCTGGCTGTTGTTCGGCGGAAAATGCAAACTCCGGACTCAAGTGAAGCGGCATCTATCCCCCCTGCGGTTGCCGGGCCATCAGGTCGCCTTCGGCAAGATCAGAAATCGTGGAAATCGAACGAAATTGTTCCAGGGACGGCAGCAGCCCGAATAGCAAGGCATCGCTCAAGTCGCCATAGCGGCCGATCTCTTCCAGACTCTGCAGCAGGCTCAACGATTCGCAAAAGAGTTGGCCCGTATTGAATTCAGAAGAGGAGATAGCCTTTTCTTCCCCCCGCTGGATCTTTAGTAGTGTCTCAAGTGGCAGATAATCGCCAACCAACGTCTGCTCACCAGCGCTACTGAGCCGATAAATCGGCTTGACCCGCGCTGGTTTCTGCTCGACCAGCAACAGGCCTGCCTCAGGAATTGGAGCCTCCAATTCGGGCAGGTCAGAAATTGCCTCTTGTGTCATTACTAACAGGGGGTGGGAATGAAAAGTAGCGGCGGGCAGTTCTTGCTCGAGTTGCTGCAATAAATGACTCAGTTCGCTGATCGAACCAGGACGAACCAGGTTGGGAATCCCTTTGATATAACCGCGCTTGACTGCGGCAAAGGAATTGGCCGGAGCCAAGCGATCCCAAAGCCCGCGGGCGGCGATCAGCCTGGTTTCCGGAAGTGCTGGCGCCCTTTCTGGCTCTTGCTGGTACAGCCTGACAATCTTCTGCGGCTCGCAGCCCATCCCGCTCAGCTGTTGATACATCGCCTGCTCGTGACTCTGAGAAGAGATGATCAGCAGATCGAGATTCAATTCGTTGATCATCCGTGGCGGCAGAATTTCGATCCCCATGAAGGGATCGCCCCAGCGCGGCAGATTGTTATCGAACAGGGCCACCGGCTGAAGTTCGGCAAGTTCGGTGGCCTGCAGTAGCCATTCGGTGTGGCCGCCCGCGCCAAAGATCCCTACCCGCAGGTTTTTGCCGAGCGATTCTTTAACCAGTTTGTCAATCTTCTCCCGCACCTCTGGCGCGAGCTTTTTTAGGGCATGGATGCGGTTATGCCATTGGAGAACCCGCTGGTAGTCGACCCCTTTGAGCAGGCCCCGCTCGAAAATCTTGCGGATATGAAAGCGTTCCGCAGTCAGCGGTTTCGGCAGCAGCTGGTGCTCCTGGCAATAGTCATACAGGGGCGTCCCCGGAAAGGGGGAGCAGACATTGACGAAGACCAGCTCCGGATCGGAGTGTTTGATAAATTCGAAGGTCAGGCGCCGGTCCTCGTCGGTTTCGGTCGGAATCCCGAGGATGGTCATCGCCGCGGTGCGCAGTCCATATTTATGACAGAGTTCTACGGCCGCGCGGGCCTTGTCGATGCTCAGGTCCTTGTTGACAAACTCGAGCATACGCGGCGAACCCGATTCAAAGCCGAACCAGATCAGTGCGCCGCCCTCAAATTGAGAGAGCAGCCGGGCGGTCTCTTCGTTGAAGGTGTCCGGACGGTCTTGGATGCTGACCTGGATCTTCGGGAAGCGTTCCAGGATCTGTTCCAGCAGGGCATTGAATCTTTTGCGGTCGGCGGTGGCGTTAACATCGAGAAAGTTCAAGCTGGCAAATTCAAAATGGCGATAGGCGAATTCCAGCTCATACAGGATGTGTGCATTGGTGCGGAACAGCAACTGCGGATAAAATTCGGTCTGCCCGGAGACGCAGTAGCTGCAGCGACCGAAACAGCCGCGTGCCGCTTCGATCGAATAGCACTGCCGGTATTTGTGCAGCCATTCGGTGAAAAAGTGCGGCATCGGCAAACTGTCGAGATCCTCGACCGCTTCGCCCTGGATGAACTTGGGAAAATCCTCCCCCCGCACAAGACCTGTGACCAGCCATGGCAGACTAATCTCACCATCACCGCTGATGACGTGATCCCAACAGGGCAGGTCGAAATCGTCCGGGGCGACGCTGGCATGAATGCCGCCAGCTACGGTGGTTTTGCCGAACCCTTTGGCCAGCTCAGCCACCCGGCAGGCGATATTGAAGCTGGGGGTCTGCACGGTAATGGCTACTATCTGGGAGGTTGAGGCCATCAGCCGGTCGATTAGCACCTGCTCCGATTCCAGCTGCCGCAGATCGAGCAGCTCCATCTCGCCGCCGGCCTGTTTGATACAACCAGCCAGCAGGGCCAAACCGTAGATCGGCCAGGATTCAGTGTCCTCCAGCGGGGCCTCATTGCTGAAGGAGTTGTAACCGTTACAGCAGATCCCCGGATAAACGAAAGTCACTGCCGGACAGGCGTTCAGTTGATCTGTTTTTGCATTGCTGCTCATGCTTGGTGGTTCCAACCTTATTGGTTAGGCGGTGAGTTGATAGTCGACATTGCCGGTCTTTAATTGACAGTCGTCGGCATCCTCAAACAGGGTCAGGGTTCTCTCCAACAGGCCATGCTCGCGCAGTTTGAACTTGATCGCTTCTTTAGAATTGGCCGAGGTGTTGATGATGACATCTGGCGGATTGTCGCGCAGCCAGAGGTCGTCATGCCAGGGGATGCCGTCAATGCTTTCTGCGCGGCAATGTCCCTGGGAGGAGATAAATGCGCGAATAGAGTGGTTGCTACGCCAGAACGGGTGTTGCCGCAAGGCTTTGCAGACCCGCCGGCCGATCATGCTGGAGCCGTACAGACAGACGGAAATGGGGGCAGCTTTTCCCAGCAGGTAGTTGGCAAGCACGACTACCAGCTGATTGACAAACTCTGCTTCATCACTGAGTAGGGTCGCCAGACTCTGATTTCTGATCGTTGGGTTGACCAGCGAGTTTAAAAGGTGGTTCCACTGCCGGATCTGCTGATAATCGATCCCCTTGATGAAGCCGTTGTTGGTAATATTGCGCAGTTCGTACTGATCGTAGGATTCCAGCAGCGGAAGCAGGTCATGCTCCTGGCAGTACTGGTGAATGTCTGTGCCGGGAAAGGGTGCCAGAGTATTACAGTACAGATAGTAAGGTTTTATCTTGCCGATAAAATTGAAGGTGGTTTGGATCTCCGCAGCGGTTTCGGTCGGCACGCCGATCAGGACGTTGACCCCGGAGCGCAGGTGGTATTTGTTACATAAGGCCATCGCGCGCTCAGCCTCGTCGATATTGGTGTCCTTGCGCAGAAAATTGAGCAGTCGTTTTGAGGCACTCTCAACCCCGAACCAGACCACCGCGGTCTTAAAGCGCGCCAGAATCTGCGCCGTCTCTTCGGAAAAACTATCAACCCGCTCCTGCACGGTAATCACCAGCTCGGGGTATTTGTCCGCCAGTGCGGAGAGGATTGAGTTGAAGAGCGCTTTCTTGGTCGAGGCGTTGACATCGAGAAACAGCAGATGCTGCGGCATCGAATTGCTAAAAGCAAAGTCGATCTCGCGCATGACATGGTCACGGGAGCGAAAGCGCATCTTTTTATAGAAACGTTTATCTCCGGAAATACAATAGCTGCAGCGGCCAGGGCAGCCGCGGGCCACTTCAATGGCGTATTCCTTTTCGTAAAATGGTTGCCATTGCGGGAACAGGTGGGGCAGCGGCAAAGAATCGAGATCGGCGACGATCTCTCCTTCGACCACCCGCTCCGGGCTGCACCCCTGTTCCAGAGCGTCGATCAACTCCGGCAGGGCCTGTTCCCCCTCGTTGCGGATCACATAATCCCAGTGGCAATGCTGTAAAAAATCCTCTGTTGCGATGGTCGCGTGAATGCCCCCGGCAACAGTTATTTTCCCGAATGCTTTGGCGTGTTTCGCGACCATGTCGGCGAAATCGAAACTGGGCGTCTGGACAGTCACGGCAACCAGGTCGGCGTCCGATTGTTTCAGCTGCTCCACCGCCTCCGCTTCATTCTTCTGTTGGCGAAGATCGAGCAGGTCGACCTCATGCCCCCGTTCGAGCAAGAGACTCGCCAACAGGGCGAGGCCGTAGGAGGGATGGGTGTCGGAGGCGGGAATTGCCTCTTCAGCGTAGCTGTTATAGCCAACGTGAGCAATGCCGGGATATACAAAGAGGATTTTCATCAGCGCAGGTTCCCTTGCGGCAAAGGAGAAAAATTGGCCAGCGACCGATCTCTGCTGAGCTGTTTGCTAGCTGTCAGATCAGCCATGAATTTTAACGATCTCCACAGTTTCAAGCTGCATCGCTTTGAGTTGCTGATAGATATCTTCTTCAAACGATTTGGTTGAGATCAGAATAATGTCGATGCCCAGCTCACCGATCAGCCGGGGAGGTAAGACTTCAATCTCTTCAAAACAGTCGCCCCACTTCTTGATGTCGTTATCGAAGATGACCGGGTTGAGGTCACGGATGTTGGTGGCTGCCAACAGGGTACTGGTATGTTCGCCGCCGCAGAAAATTCCCAATTTTTTACCCTCTGCTTTTGCTCTGGCGACCAGCTCATCGACCTTTTCCCGTTCCGCGTAGCCGAGCAGGTTGAGGGTATGGATACGTTTTTGCCACTCTAAGGCCCGTTCGTAGTCGACCCCTTTGAGAAGGCCACGCTCAAAAATTTTGCGGATGTGGAAACGTTCGTGACAGATGTTCTCCGGCAGCAGTTCATTTTCCACGCAGTAATCGTAGAGCGGAGTGCCGGGGAAGGGGGAGAGGATGTTAACCACCAGGATCTCCGGGTTGGCGTATTTCACCAGATCGTAGGTCTGCTGGATATCCTCTTCGGTTTCCGTGGGGATGCCGATAATCATCATTGCCGCGGTTTTTATGCCGTATTTTTTGCACAGATCGATGGCTGACTTGACAGTGGTTAGGTCGACCTGCTTGTTGAGAAATTCGATCATCTTTGGCGAGCCGGTTTCAAACCCGAACCAGATCAAACTGCCACCTTTAAAGCGGGAGAGTAGCTTGGCGGTTTCCTCGTTGAAGGTGTCTGGGCGGTCCTGAATGCCGACTTCCAACTCCGGAAAACGTTCGACGATCATTTCCAGCAGGGCGTTAAAGTTTTTTCGGTTCGCCGTCGCATTGACATCGAGAAACGCCAGATGCTTGAACTGGAAGTGCTGGTAGGCGTGCTCGATTTCGCGCATGACATGCTCGTTGGAACGGAAGCGCATTTTCTTAAAGAACTTCTTCTGTCCCGAGACGCAGTAGGTGCAGCGGCCATAGCAGCCGCGCGCCGCTTCCAGGCCGTACCAGCGCTTGTAGTCCTGCAGCCATTCAGGGAAAAAGTGCGGGAGCGGCAGCTGGTTGAGGTCCTCCATCATCGGGCCTTCAAGGATTTTGTCGAACGTTTCCCCTACAGCCAATCCGCCCAGCAGCTGTGGCAGGATGATCTCTCCATCGCCAAGAACCACATGATCCCAGTAGTCTTGAGTAAAATCTTCCGGCGCCACGGTGGCGTGAATCCCCCCGGCGATCGTGATCTTGTCGAACTGTTTGGCCAGCTCGGCGACCCGGCAGGCGATATTGAAACTGGGCGTCTGGATACTGACCGAAATTACCTCGGCGGTGGTTGCACGCAGCCGGTCGATCAGTTCCTGCTCCGATTTGAGTTGGCGCAGGTCGATCAGTTCAACTTCATGGCCATGAGTTTTAACAATCCCGGCGAGCAGGGAGATACCATAGATCGGCAGTGATTCCGCTTCTTCGAGGTATTCATCGTAAGAGTTGTACCCGGTGCAGACGATCCCCGGATACACAAAGGCAATTTTCATTTGTTGAACTCCTGAAATAGGCTCGCGCCTAAAAAGTTAATCTCTCAAGCTGGCTGATCCGGCAGCGCCCAGTGGTATTCCTGTGCTTCGACAACTTTGAGCTGCTCGGCCATGTAGAAGCGTGGATCGTAGGCAGGCTCTGGCAGCTGGATGCTGCATGCCTCGGCAAAGCCGAAAATCTCCGCGTAATCCTTGTGGAAACCATCGCAGATGCCGAGCAGTGAGCACTGCTGACACTTCTCCCCTTTGGTGTAAGGGTGCATGGTCTTCGCCATCCAGGTGCGGTACTCCTTGTAAGCGTAGTCCAGGTCGCTGAAATTCTCGATTTCGCCCAGCTCTTCCAGGTAGAAGAGCGGCTGATAGTGCTCCATCCGGCTGTAATTGCCGAAGTAGTCGAGGGTGCTGTTCAGCAAGCCGTATTGCTCGATCAGCGCATGCACCTGGGTAATGAATGTCTCTGTGGTGGTGATGATCGCATCCGGCGGCTCAACGGCCAGTTGTGCGTCGCTGTACCAGGGAGCGCCGTTGAGGCAGTCGGCCTGATGATATTCCTGGGAAGAAATGTAGCCGTACATCTGCCAGCGACTCTGCCAGAATAGGTGTTGATTAAGGATTTCACTGAGCTGCTGGCCGATGCCGGGGTTGCCGAAAAAGGCGACTTTGAATTGCTGCTTGTCCGATTCCTCAAATTTTACCCGGAGTTCGTCAAGCAGCCGCTCCACCGCCAGCGGATAGCCCTGCTGCTCTTCCACCTCGTCGCGGAAGCGGGTTTCACGGATCTGTGCGATCCGGTCATTGAACCGGACAGTCGGCGAGAGCTGCTCTTTGCTGTGGCGCTGCGGACCGGCACCCGACCAGACCTCCGAGGCACTTTCCCATTCATGCAGGTCGTAGACGATCTGCTGAAAGTTCTGCACGAACCTGCGGTACTTCTCCGGGAAGATGCAGAACGGCAGGTAGCGAACATTGACCTCGATCTGGTGCTGGTCGAGGAAATCGATGACCGGGATCAGTTGTTTAGCCACTTCGGCGTAGCGGGGAATGTTCTCCGCCGTGCGCTTGGTGCCATCGGCTTGATCGATAAACGGGTTGTAGGCGATGAAGTTAACCGCCCGCGCGCCTTTTTGCTGGGCAACCTGGGCAATTTCCATCAGCTGCGGGATGGCATCGTGGGACAGCACGGTGTTGAAGCGGAACGGGATACCGACCTGTTTGAGGTTATCCAGTGCCTTCAGCTGCCGGGCACTGGCGCCGGGCACCTGCACCAGCTGGTTGTAGGTCTCCCCCAGGGCGTGGGCACTGATCAGCAGGTCGAAGACCCCGGCATCTTTGAGTTTCTGACAGGCTTCGAGCTTGTCCAAAATCAGTGCGTTGGTGATCAGGGTCGGTTTCAGGCCGATCTCGTCACAGTAACTGATCAGCTCGTGGATCCCCGGGTAGATGGTCGGTTCTCCGCCTTGAATATCGATGGAGTTGTTGCCGTACTCCTCGACCAGGGCTTTGCAGATCCCTCTGGCCTTCTCCAGTGACATGAAGGCGTGTTCCGGATGCTCGGCGTTGGCGATCCGATCGGAGAAGTAGCAGAACTTACAGCGCAGGTTACAGGTCTGCCCCAGCCACATGACTCCCCGCCGGCAGTGGACCCGGTGGTTGGTCAGTTTGTAGCCGTCGCAATCGATGACTTTCAGCTTGCCAGACATTTAACCTGTCCTTCTTCTTCGGGGAAGTCCCCCAGGCCGATCGCTTGGCGGGTTTCCAGAGCCATTTTTTTGACATCGTGGGCTTCTTCCCAAAGCAGCCGGTTGCGCCGACCGATCTCGGCGAGTTCTGCTTTGGGGGTGGCCAGCATCGCCCGCAGCTCTTCTTTGACCTTGGCCCGCTTGTAATTCTCATCCATATAGATGGAGAAGCCGCAATTGTGCTCCTGCACATACTCATGCAGGTGCCATTTGGGATGGCCGATGGAGAGCACCGGCTTGCCGACGCAGAGGTATTCGGAGAGCTTGGTCGACAGAGAATGGCGGAACAGGTGCAGGTTGTTGCGGCGGAAGGTCACCGAAGTGACCAAAAAGTCCGATTTCTGGTAGATCTCCGCCAGCTGTTTTTTACTCACCTGTCCCTTGTAGTAGACTGCATTGGGAACTTCGTTGGCATTAATAATGTGGGCGAATTCCCAGGGGGCGTAAACATGAAGGTGGACGCGGGTGCCTTCGGCGTTCAGTTCGGCGACCGCTCCAGCCAGGGTGATCAGGGTCTCGCCCTGTAGATGCCAGTTGAGCGCACCGGCGTAGGTGATTACCGGGATCTCGTTGTCAGCCTTGATCTGCTCGGGGGTGAATTCCAGCAGGTCCTCACAGCAGTTGTTGGCCGGTTTGTGTTCACAGCCGGTCAGTCTGGTGACCTTATTTGCTAGGGATGGCGAGTTGGTGGTCGAGGCCAGCGAGCGTTTGGCCGCCTTGGTCATGTTCTCGATAATCCGCTTGTACCAGATATCCCCCCAGCGCTTGTAGCGATGCTTCTCGACCTCCATCCAGTCGTCCATGTGCAGCAAGGCCATGGGGACATCGAAGTGTTCGGCGGCGAGCACCGCCAGGCGCAAGAAGCGCAAGGACAGACCGGAGAAGTAGACGATATCCGGTTTGAAATCTTCCTTGGCGGCTTGTTTCAGGACATGTTCAAGATCGAGCTGTGAGTTCTTTTCGAACAGGAAGGTGCGCAGGAAATTGTCGATATATTCCCGTTTGTGCAGCATTGGTTTCGCATAGTCGGGCACCCGATCGCTGCCGAGGTAGTGAAAACGATCGCCATATTCCGGAGCCGGGGTGATGTTGCGATACTGGAAAAAACCGAGCAGGTTTTCA
Source organism: uncultured Desulfuromonadales bacterium (assembly GCA_945788205.1). Taxonomy (GTDB): domain Bacteria; phylum Desulfobacterota; class Desulfuromonadia; order Desulfuromonadales; family Geopsychrobacteraceae; genus Malonomonas. The sequence goes on along the minus strand of CALZLE010000317.1, from coordinate 396 downwards.
GGCGGTAAGCCTTTAAGAACGCTGTAGACAACGATTCCGCCCCCCTGGATTGAGCTGATGGCATTTTCGGCAAAATAGAGAACTTTCTTCGCTTCCTGTGTGGCCATGCTGGATTGTCCTTTTCAAGAATTGTAGGTTCCATAAAGCGGAAAAATCAAAGTTTTGCTATCGAGAATATTTCTTAGCTGAGCATAGATGGCTTTTTCGTATTCTCTCGAGGAGATGATCACCAGATCGAGCTCGAAGGAATTGATGGTGTTGGGGGCATTGATCGGAATATCCCGATAGTTTAGTGCCCACTTGGCGCGGTCGTTGTCAAAAATGACCAGCGGCTCAAGTTTGGCGATATCGGTGGTGCGAAACAGTTGATCGGTATGCTCGCCAGCGCCGAAAATG
>CALZLE010000316.1 GCA_945788205.1 uncultured Desulfuromonadales bacterium | reverse complement strand
GTCCCATGAAGAGTTTTCCTGCTACTGGCAAGCGTCCCATTTGATGCCAGTAGTGCAGGCCACGCTTGCGCAATTTTCCACCAGTGGGTAACGCCCGGAAGAAAGGTGCAATATGGTGGGTGCTAATCAGGCTCCCACCTGAACAGAATGGTACGCTCATTGATTGCGGAAAATGCTCTTTATATAACTTCATGTAGAGTTCCCCGCTAACTGTTAGTGTGCGAGGAATTCTGCCAGCAAGGTCCCAAAATTTTCTGCTCACGCAAGGAATGAAGGGGAGTACTTGGTTGGCATAAACTGTAACGGGGTTCAGGGCGATACAGCGACGTTTTCGTGTGTCCATCTGGAATCTCGCCACTCCGAACTCGTCGTTTGGAAATCGTGCAATCTCCTCTCGCAGAAGTTTAGTAAAGTCTTCCTCCATCGCCAAGGCGGTTTCCTTGGAAAATACTCCCTTTGCCGCTTCCCAATGCAAGGACGTTGTCGGCCGACGTCGGACTCTTAAATAGTCCTCAAAGGATGCGAGATGCGCGTAGGCGGGTAAGAACGCAGAGCCTGGACAAAGCCCATCCCAAACCGCCTTCATCTCTGGCCGAAGGGATTGAGAAACCTGTGCTATGAAAAGATCCAGACACGGAACAGCGACCTCGCCCATAACGAGGTATTTTAGAAATTCAGGCGAGTCAAAATAGCTAGGGGGGGAAGGCATGAGTTTATAGTCTGCCTGGTTGTGTTTCTTTGCCACTTTTACGGCAATCCGACCGTCCATTCCGAATAATTCGTCCTGATGTTGAAGGATCACAGCAGGACTGTGTAAACCCTGTTCTTTCAACAAGGTCATCAGGAGCCTTGAGTCGAAGCCACCACTCAGGAGTAGGGTACTGGTCTCGGAGTGTTCTGAATAGGCCTTGATTTCCTGCCGCGCAATGTCGAGGAGTGGACCGAATTCTACGTCATCGAGCTTCATGTCAGTGCATGGCTCAGGCCAGGACCAGTAACTCTTAGTCTCCAATTTATCGGTTATTGCGTTGTACGAAATAACATTTGCTGCTTTGACCCGCAATACTCCTGCCAACTGAGTTCGTTCTCCGATGTTGAAATCAAACGAAAAGAAGGAACCCCAGCCGGCCGGGTCCATCTCAACAGCGATAAGGCCACTGGCAGCAAAAGCCTTGAGTTCTGAAGCGATGAGAAGGCCCCCTCCCTCTGGCCGCGCGATGTAAAGCGGTTGCAAACCAAGCAGATCGGTGACTACTGCCAGTTTGTTTTCTTTCGCGTCCCAAAATGCAGCTGCAAACGCACCATCTAGAGTAGTGAGTTTCGCTATTGCTTGTTCGTAGCCGTTCTCAGTGACACCGGCCAAGCTATCGCTGATTGAGCCATCAAGCTTGATAGGTACACCTGCGATAGCAAGAACGTTGCCATTCGCTCCTTGACGAAGAGTGGAATATGAGGATGGGTCATCAGAAATTGTCACGCTGGCGACCGCACCATGGCCGATTGACAGTGTGGTATGCCGCTGGGTACTGGTAAGACGCATGGCTTCTGCCATAGCTGAAACACTATGTTTAATATTTGTACTTTTTGGTGTAAAGCAGGCAGCTATCTTCAATGTACATTCCCTCCCCATTGATCATAAAATTGAAAACACAAACAAATGACCTTATAAAGCTGTAAATTTAGAATGCATCTGAACATCGTTTCGTTGGATTAGTATTGTTGATCCTTTCCAAGGAGAACCCACGTTTTTCAATTTTGAACTTAATCTCAAAAACAACCTTTTGTCGAGATATTTTGGCTCAGCTCTCGCGCAGGCGAAGATAGCTCCCCTTAATACTCAAGTTTTGAATCCGGAAATTTATCCAGTCGGCACCCAATAGAATTGCGTAGTTCCCATAGCCCCATAGAATTTAGGCCGTAGAAATCGACTTGTCCAGCATCTTCAGTATGTGTTTGGGAGAAGTCACCAGTCATTTTCAGCTTTTGAAAAACTAGATCAACAGCTTCACGGTGTTTCATGCTTTCGGTTTTCACCAACATTCTGAGATATTCAACATCCTGCTGACCCCGTCGAAAAGCCTTAAGCCGGATGCTTGGCAGGGCACCTGGCTTTCCAATGGCAGTGCCAGAGTAGAACAACGCATTCTGGTCAGCACCTGTCCATGAACGCGTTTTACCAAGTGTCTGCCAAGGTACGACACCATCCAACCCATTGGCCCATGCCTCCAAGCACCAACCGACCGGCTGCAAGTTGCTCTGTTCAATCGGATTCGGTGAGCCGTAGGTATAGGTTATTTCTTTGTTGTTTGACCTTCGGTCCGTTACTACGCGTAGATAGCGACGATATGCACCGCCAACAACATTAACATCTAGGATGCCATCCAGTAGGTCCCTTTGCCACTGGGGGCGAGAAATGTCAGCACGAAACAACAACCTTGCCGATTGTCGGCTGTTTCCTACCCCTTCGTGAAATGCCTGTCCATACCAACGAAGAGCCCAGAAATCCTGGGTGTTAACCGGCTCGTCGAAGATCCAAGGGGCGGATGAGCCTTTCCACCGGTCTTTTTTGTGGCTGATTTTGTTGTTCAGATAAAACTCGAACATGGTGTCGTCCCAGCCCTTGGCCTGGATATGTTCGGCGTATTTTCGCACCGCGCCAATAAACTGCTGCCGATATTCGGGTTTAAGAGCATCCTCGATCCAGTAGCCGCCAACAAAGGAGTTGTGGATATTGATTGGCCAGTTTTCGTTCAGCGGCAGGTAAAACGCTTCGATCGGAACCGGGCCGCGGGGGAGGTCGGCGAAGGCGGAGCCGTCCAGCAGGGGGCCGAAACGCTGATCGTAGGCTTGCCAGTCGAAGTCTTCACCGTCCCATTTGGGGGCACGGTTGTCGGCGATGCGGCCGGTCCAACCATAGGGGAGGATATTGAGGGTGGTGCGATGTCGCTGGGCCAGGCGGTAGTAGGTCAGCTCCAGATCCGGCTCGGGGACCCGACCGTAGCCGTTCATCTGGGGGATGAAAGACAGGGTATCCGGCAGGGCGAAGTTCCAGACCTGCAGGGCGATAGCGATAACGAGCGTATCCGCGCCGCTGGTGAGAGTGAGTTTTCCCTTGTGTATGCCGGGAGAGGCAGTTTTGGGAACATGCAGATCGATGAGCAAAGCTGCGTATTTCTGGCCGGTGAGTTGGTCAGCGGGAAAAGGGATTGGTAAGGGGGCATCGAGCGGCACCAGGGGGTCCGCAAAGAGCTGGTCATTTTTGCCTTTGACATAGCGAAAAGCGAACAGTTCCGGTTGGGGTTGAGTGGTGTCTGTTTTATCAAAGCTAACTGTGGCGGTAAGCCCAGTGCTTATTCCCTGCGCGACCAGTTGAAAGCTGACGGTTTCATTGCGCGCAGCGAACAGTCGGACCTGTTTTTGCGCCGCGGACCAGAGGTGGTTGACGAGGCGATAATTCTGGTCGTAAAATGGAAGCATCGCTCCATCGATCGGATCGACTTTATCCAGGGAGTCGATGACAAAAAACTTGAGTTGGCCGAGCGCAGGCAGCTGGTCCGACTTGCCGACCTGTGGCAGCGGTGGCGAAGGCGGCAGTACCAGTTCGGCTGTTTGGGCAGCGAGTTTGACCTGGGCGGTCTCAATCGGACCGATATTTCCTGCCGCGTCAACGGCTCGGATGCCGATAGTGAGCGCCTGATCGGGCTGCAGCTGCAGATCGCGGAGCTGGAGGGTCACGCGTTTCCCTGGTTTTCCGGCCATCGGGATCAGGTAGCGGGGCACTTCTTTGGCGGATTCCCAGGCGAAATCGGCGCTGGTATTGAAGCGGACGAAAAAACCGAGGGTGCCGGCCGGACCGCTGTCCGCTGGGGTTGTCCAGCTGACCAGGGCTTCTCCCGCAGATTGTTTATGGTTGCTACTTCGGATCTCTGTCACGGGCCGAGGGGGCGCAGCATCTCTGGGGCCGAGTTGTACGGTGAAGTAGGGACCCCGGCGCGCTCCTGCCTCGCGGCTGGAGAAAAAGCGGTTTCGCATCGGCAGCAGGGTCACCTGTTCCCCGTTGCGCTGATACTCGTTACCGACGTCATCAAAGACCACAAAACCGTAACTCAGACCGGCAGCCCGGGCGGCCATAAGCGCCGGGTCGACGGCAAGGGTCTGCCAGTGATTTTTATCGGGATCGCTGGCCTCAGTAAACCGCCAGATCGAGTGCCCCTGACCATTCATGACCGCGGTAATATCGCTGCCCGGCCAGGCCCAGGGTTTCAGATTCTGGGCGGCCCAGTTGAACGAAGCACTTCCCTTTTGGGAGCGGTAGCGGGTTGCGCTGCCTTCCACCCAGTCGCTGGTCAGAGTGGAAAGGGTTACGCGCCGCAGTGGGGCTTCGGACCGGCAATGCAGATGTAGGATCGCAGCCGTAATTACCCGGCCTTGAAATTGACTCGGGTCGAGGTCGATAATGCTGAATTCCTGGATCCCCTTGGCTTTCAGGCGATCAGCGCCACCTAGGTTTGCGTCCTGTTCATCATGGAATGATGAAACCCAGGTATCACGATTAACTGCAACCCGGATTTCCTTTGTCTCTGAAATTGAGGCGCTTAGAGCGCCTGTGGTTAGCAAGAGTGCCACCACTAAAAACGGAAGGATCAACATTTTCTTGGCAT
>CALZLE010000315.1 GCA_945788205.1 uncultured Desulfuromonadales bacterium | reverse complement strand
TTGCGAACTTCTTCGGCAACGACGGCAAAGCCTTTGCCGTGCTGTCCTGCTCGGGCCGCTTCAACGGCGGCATTTAGGGCCAGCAAGGTGGTTTGGAAGGCAATCTCATCAATGACTTTGATGAGTTTATTGATGCTTTGGCTTGCGCTACTGATTTCACCCATTGCTGCAACCATCTGACTCATCCGCTGGTTGCCATCTTCAGCAGCTTTTTGGGCTTCAGAGGACAGTATATTGACCTGATTGGCATTGTCTGCGTTAAGTTGAGTCTGGCCAGACATGTGAGTTAACGAACTTGATATCTCTTCAAGTGACGCGGCAGACTCTGTTGCCCCGTCTGCCAGGGTTTTAGAGAAATCCAGGACTCTTGTGCTACCGTGATAGATCTGTTGTCCCGAGCCCCGAATGCTCCCCATCATGTTGTTAAGGTCAAGCCCCAGTTTATTGAGTGCGGTGCGTATTTCATCCTGAGAATCATGTGGCGCAACGTCAAATTGCAGATTGCCATTTGCCAACTTCTTCAGGCTATCGATAATTTCGTGTTGGAGGCTGTCGGCAAAATTGTCCATTGTTCTTGCCATCTGGCCGATCTCATCTTCACGAGTCATGTTGAGTCGAGAGCTTAAATGTCCCTGTCCCATTTGATCAATCATTGCAACGGCTCTGTGCATTGGTTTTGTAATGTCTCGAGCGAGAAAAAAGAACAGGGTAATTGAAACGCCAAGGGTCAAGAGCAGCACGACCATGACGGAGAAAAAGATACTGTTGATTTCACTCTGAACATCATCCACATACATGCCGCTCCCGACAATCCAGTTCCAGGCTGGGTGCAGTTTTACGTAGGAGGTTTTGGGTTGCGGCGTTTCTTTGCCGGGCTTTGGCCACTGGTAATCGACAAAACCGGCGCCACTGGCCTGCACTGTCTTGACCATGTCGACAAACAGATGTTTGCCGTCCGGGTCTTTTGCCTTTGCGAGGTTTTTGCCATTGAGGGCCGGTTTGATCGGGTGCATGATCATTTTTGGTTCTGTATCGTTGATCCAAAAATAGATATCACCGTTGTGGCGCAGACCTTCAATCGCCGATTTGGCAGCATTTTGCGCATCTTCAACCGACATCTCGGTGCTGCTCAAACGGCTGTAATGGTCGATGACACCCCAAGCGGTTTCTACGGCCGAGGTGATCTGTTGTTGTCGGCCCTTGCTTGCGCAATGGCTGTACCCTGTGTAGAGCCAAGCCAGGCAGCAGGTGAATATAAGCATTGATATGCCAGCGACCAGATATATTTTTTTACCGACACTGAGGTTTTTCATGTACACAACTCCTGCGAATGGTGAAACCGTTACCCCTGTCCTTGGTAGGATAAGTAGATCTTCTGGAAGGTAGCATTATATTGCTGATAATGACACAACTCTAATGTTATTTTTCTTAAAAAGAAAGGCCCCTAGATTGCTCCAGGGGCCTTGAATACTTTGTTTAGCTGCGAGGTATGCTATTCGACGGTGACCATAGCATCTTCAATGATAATGTCATACTGGTAGCCGTAGCCAAAATCTTTGTCGAGTGTCAGCGGACCGTTAACCAGAACCGTGTCACCGACATTTGCAGTGACGCTCGTGGTGACCGTCAAATCGTGTGTTCCCGTCGCTGAGTCGCCACTGCCATCCTGAATATGCAGCCAGTTTTTACCCATGATCTGCGGGCTGAACTTGACAACCTTGCCGCGCAACGCAATTTCCTTGCCAGACAGGTTGGCTTTATCGGTGAAGATTTCACCAACACTGAGGCCGCCTTCTGCTTTAGCGATGTTTGTCAAATCAACGTCTACAGGAGCTGCTGCAGTATCAGTTGACGGGTGACCTTCTGGCATTGTCATGCCGGCTGCTGCCGGAGAAACAGGTGCGCTGGCATTGAGGACCGAGTCAACAAAGTAGACCACAGGGAAATTACGATCGAGAGTTTTGCTGTGGTAGTTGTTCATCGGCATACCTTCAGGAACCACAACATTGTCACCAACGGCGACGGCGAAAGCCGGAGCAGCTGCCCAGATCTTCTCTGTGCCGCTATCAACTTGAACGTAAGTGTACCCAGCGGCGTTCATGGTTTCGACGACCGTTCCGGATGTCCCACCCGTCTTAGCTGCTGCTGGGGCGCTCATGGCTGTCGGCGCAGTCGGCTGAGGGGCCTGGGTTGAGGTGCTGGCCGGTTTGTCTTGGCTGCAGGCAGACAGCGAAAGGGCAGCAAGGGAAACAGTGATCAGAATTAATGTTTTTTTCACGACAATATCCTCCAGAAAAAGAGCCGCATGGCGGCCTGTTTGTTACGGTATTTTTTAAACGATAGCACAGCCTGGAAATTTTGTTCAAGCGATTAGATGCATATCACTGCGTTTCTGTGGGATTGCACAGAAGTCTTCCGTATAGATGAGAAAGATGGCGTAATTGCACGGTTATTTCGCGGTTTGACTGGTCGGGGAGGTTGCGCCACTGCCAGTTCCCGTTGGCTGTACCAGGTTGGTTCATGCGTGATTTGCCATCCAGGGCAAGCAGATCTTGAAGTGGGATAATTGCGAGTTTCGCCACACTGGCCATGGCTGTTTCAATAAGTGTCCAGGGCATGTCATGGCAGGGTCGCTTCAGGTAGTCTTTAACCTGTTGTTTCCCTTTACTGTCGAGTGAGCGCCACCATGCAAGGCTAGTGTTGTTATCGTGAGTTCCGGTATAGACGACCGAATTCGGTCGATGATTGTGCGGCAGGTAAGGGTTGCTCGGCCCAGAGTCGAAGGCAAACTGCAGGACCTTCATGCCAGGAAGGTTAAATTTATCACGCAACTTTTCCACCTCTGGGGTGATGACGCCAAGGTCCTCTGCGACGATCGGCAGCTCGCCAAATTCACTCCGTAAGCGATTGAACAGTTGTTTGCCAGGAACATCGACCCATTTCCCGTTGATCGCGGTTTTTTCGTCAGCAGGAATCGCCCAACAAGCACTAAATCCACGGAAGTGGTCGACCCGGATCATGTCAAACAGTTGCAGGTTCCAACGGAAACGGGCCAGCCACCAGGAATAACCGTCTTCAGCCATTTGTTCCCAGTCGTAGAGTGGATTTCCCCAGCGTTGCCCGGTTTTACTGAAATAGTCGGGGGGCACACCTGCAACCAGAGTCGGTTGTTCCTTTTCATCAAGATGGAACAGGTGTCGGTTTGCCCAGACATCAGCTGAATTTTCAGCCACGAAAATCGGTAAGTCACCAAAGATTTCGACACCGTTCTGGTTGGCGTAGCTTTTCAACTCAAACCATTGTTCAAAGAAGATGAACTGTAAATATTTGTGCCATGAAATTTCAGTCTGCAGCTCCAATCCCCATTTATGTAGGGCTTTTTGCTGGCGCTGCCTGACCTCTTCCGGCCATTGCTGCCAGTCACGATTCTGCTGCAGTTGCCGCATTGACATGAAAAAGCAATAGTCGTTAAGCCAGTATGCCTGCTCTCGACAAAACTGCTCATAAGCCTGACGTCTCGCTGGACTTGCTGTCTCCGAGAAGTGGTCACTGGCTAAGCGCAGAAGACTCAGCTGTGTTTCTGCTGCAGCAAAATCCACATTGCTGCTAACGCTGGCCGCGGCGGGTAATTTGCTTGCCTGCAGGTCCCCTGCGTCGACTAGCTTTTGCAGGTTTATGAGCCGTGGATTGCCGGCAAATGCCGAGTAGCAACTATAGGGACAGTTGCTGTAGCCAGTTGGTCCGAGAGGAAGAATCTGCCAAACCGATTGACCTGCTGTGACCAGCCAGTCGATAAAATCGTAAGCTTCCTGACCGAGAGTGCCGATTGGCTGTGGGCCGGGCAGGGAACTCGGGTGAAGTAGAATGCCGCTTCTGCGTGACGTGAACATTGCCTCTCCTGTCAGTTTGATTATGGCAGTTTAGCAGTTGCAGCCAGCTTTGCCAGACACAAAAAAAGCTTTCCACCGTTTGTGAAAAGCTTTTCTTCAGAAATGAGTGTTTGTGCTAACAGCCGATGTAGGTTTTTATCAATTTGGCCATTTCGGCCGACTTAAAAGGCTTGGTCACATATTCATTTGCCCCAGCCTTGTGTCCGCGTTCCATATCCTCTGTGGTCTTCTTTGCCGAGACCATGAAGACAGGCATTTCGGCCAAACTTACAGTACTGCGGATATGCTGACAAATTTTGAACCCGTCCATGTCTGGTAGCATAACGTCGAGGAGTGCCATGTCGGGGGTTTCCTGAGACAGGACTTTTAGCGCTTCGATTCCGGTACTCGCACGAATCGGTTCGTAACCGAGAAGTTTCAACATTGTGGAGGCAAGCTCCAGAATTGGCTGGCTGTCATCTACAACAAGAATTCGTTTTTTCAAAGGTACGGCCTCCCCCGCCATTTACTTTGTGCGGCCCTATCACAGGCACGGTATAAATTTATGCTAGCTGATGACGTTATATTATACAAGTCTTATCAGAAGTGATTGTCGCGGCTCTAATAGAACGGTCGAGTCTTACGGTTTAATGAGTTGGCCCGCTTGCATTTGCGCCTCTGCAATTTCCAACATGTTGGTCGATCGTCCCACGACGAGTTTGTCTTTCAGGCCGTAATATTCGAGACACAGGCCACAGGATGCGACGTCGACACCCCTGCAGGCCAGTTGACTTAATGCCTCCAGAGCTTCAGATCCCTGGCAGACGAGTTTTACCCCGCTGTTTACAAACAGGATACTGTCAGGGAGGGGATCGAGTTCGAGCAGGGTCGCCAGAAAGTTTTTTAGCAGAATTTGACCAAATTCTTTATCGCCTTGCCCCATCTGATCGCTGCCGCAGAAAATAACTGTATCGCCAGTCACTGTTTTTTTTGTCTCGTTCTGTTGCTGGGGCTCATTCTTTGCTCCGGCTTCTGGGACCAGTATCAATTGAAAATCGAGTGTTTCTGACTCTGCACTGATTTGATAACCCATCTTCGTTGCCAAGCGGCTGATGTTTTCAATGGCAGTTTGGTCTCCGAGCCGGACAGAAATGGTTTTGTCCGGGTGGGCAAGCATCTGTTTGCGGGTTTCAACCACCGGATGAGGGCACTGGAATTGGCTGTAGTCGAGTTCAATCATTTTATGGAGTCCTTTTTTCGGTCTGCTAGCTGCTGATCGATGTGATTGACGTAGGTCGCTAAATTTTTGAAGCCGAGCAGTCGCGCCAGCGGTGGTTGCAGTATGAAGGGCAGCAGTAGAAAATAGATGACGGTTGCCACCGCACTGAGCAGCATTGATAACTGAAAGGTCAGATATAGCCCCGCCGCCGCCATCAGCATCCAGCTCAAATCGAAAATTAGCTTGCCGACTGGAGAGCGGGGATAAAGAACTTTCAGCTCCTCCGGCTTCAGCTTACGACACATGAAGCTGTAATTATGGATGATACCGGCGCCGATCAACAGAATCGCCGCTAGCGTTGCATTATTCTGCATCCGTCTCCTGTTTTAGTACCAGTTTGACCACCGTCTCCACGTGCGCCGTCTGTGGGAACATATCGACCGGTTGCACCCGTTCGATCCGGTAGTTTGCATCAACCAGCAGGCGCAGATCGTGAGCCAGGCTGTCAGGATCGCAGGAAACGTAGATGATCTGTTTTGGCTCCAGTTCACAGAGCGCATGCAACAGCTCCTCGGAACAACCTTTGCGTGGCGGGTTGAGCGTCGCCAGTCGCAGGTTCGGGAGTTGCGCTGCCAGCTTCGGTAGCTCTTCCGCCGCATCTCCAGCTAGAAAGCGGCAATTTTTCAGCTCGTTCAGCTCGGCATTGTCTGCGGCATTGCGTACTGCTTCCTCGACGTATTCGATCCCGAACACTCGCCCGGCATCTTTTGCCAAGTGTAGGGCGATGCCGCCGATACCGCAGTAAAGGTCGAGCGCCGTGTCATTTTTCTGTAGCCCTGCCCACTCTCGGACCAGCGCGTAAATGCGCGTTGCCTGCAAACTGTTGACCTGGAAAAAAGCTTCCGGGGCGATCCGCAGACGGATGTCGCCGATCCGGTCAATCAGATCGGGTAGGCCATGCAGTTTGATGGTGTCCTGACCGAGGATAACGTTGCCGGACGAGCTGTTGATGTTCTGATGTACGGCGATCACTTCCGGGACCTTGTTCATCAACCTTTTGCCCAATTTCGGCAGCTGCTGAAGATCGCGGAAGTTGCTGACAAAGGTCACCATCACTTTATTGTTGATCGGACTGACCCGGATCAGCAGGTAGCGGAGCAGCCCATTTTTGTGCCGGGTGCTGTAGACCGAAATCCCCTGGCGTTGAACCTCTTCGCGGACGATCTTCACGACCCGGTTGATCAACGGGTGATGGACCGGGCAATCTTCGATATTGATCACCTCGTGGCTGCCGCGCTGGTACAGACCGAGCAAAACTTTTTCCCGCTTGCGGCCGAAAACCAGTTTGGCGCTGGCCCGGTAGCCGAGGGCCGGATCGGAGGGCAGGGTTGGAGCCACCATCTCGTCCGTTCCCAGATTTTGTTGTTTAAGGGCTTCAGTCACCCGTTTCTGCTTATATTCAAGCTGTGCTTGATACTTCATGCCGATCAGCGGGCAACTCAAACACTTGAGTTCTTTTTTACAGGGATTGTTGGCCGTGCGCGCCGGTGCGTTACGGACCACTTTACGCAACTGGGTATAGAGATGGGTGCGTCCCTCATGCTCAACTTCGGCGATCACCGTTTCGCCCGGAAAGGCCCCCTGTACCAGCGCTGTTTTGCGCTCATGCTTGGCCATCCCGACCCCCTCGTTGTCGAGGGTGTCGATGGTCAGTTTCAGGGTCGGTTTAAGCGGGGTCTTTTTCTGCTGAGTTTTCTTTGCCATAAGTTTTTTCTCTTTATTCTCTGGATAGATGCCTCGTTTCAGGATGCGCAGAGTACTTCCGGTCGGTGGTCGCTGTCCATCATTATATCTAATGTAGACAAGTTCCGACTGGAAACCGTGCTATAAATGTGCAAAAACTAGCAATTCATTTAACCGAAATCCGGATTGAAACAGATCGTTACAGGAGGCCCGACTATGAAAGTTGTCGCATTTAACGGTAGCCCCAAGGCTGAAGGAAACACCTCTCATGCTCTGCAGCTGGTCACGGCCGAGCTGGAAAAAAACGGCATTGAGTGCGAAGTTGTTCACGTCGGCAACAAAGCGATTCGCGGCTGTACGGCCTGCGGTCAGTGTATAAAGCAGCAGAACGAGCAGTGCGTTATCAAAGATGAGGTCAATATCTGGATTCAGAAGATGAAGGCCGCCGATGGTCTTTTGTTCGGTTCGCCGGTTTATTTTTCCGGGATTGCCGGGACGATGAAGTGTTTTCTCGATCGCGCTTTTTACGTCACCGGTGTTAACGGTGGCATGCTGCGCGGTAAGGTTGGCGCTGTGGTCGCTGCAGTGCGGCGTTCCGGTGGCATCCCGACTTTTGATCAATTGAACCACTTCATCAATTACGCCGAGATGCTCGTCCCGACCTCCAACTACTGGAATGTTATCCACGGAACTAAACCTGGCGAGGTGCTGCAGGACGAAGAGGGCGTGCAGATTATGCAAGTGCTGGGACAGAACATGGCATATACCCTCAAGCTGATCGAAAACAGCGCGGGCAAAGTCGAACTGCCGCCACGGGCGCAGAAGGCTTACACCAATTTCATCCGTTAACCGACTAAGTCACTGGCAGGAAAATAGATGCGACGAAAATCCCGGCAGATAAAACTTGGCAACTTGGCCATCGGTGGCGATGCACCAATCAGTGTCCAATCGATGTGCAATACCGACACCCGTGATGTTGCCGCCACCTTGGAGCAGATTGAGCGCTTGCAGCAGGTCGGTTGCGAGATCATCCGTTGCGCCGTTCCCGATCAGCAGGCCGCAGAATGTCTGGGGGCGATCAAGCAAGGTTGCGATATTCCGCTGATTGCAGATATCCACTTCGATTACAAACTGGCGTTGACCGCGGTGGAACAGGGTGTCGACGGGCTGCGGCTGAACCCCGGCAATATCGGCGAACGCTGGAAGGTTGCCGAAGTGGTCAAGGCCTGTGCCGAACGACAAGTGCCGATCCGCATCGGTGTCAACGGTGGTTCGTTGGAAAAAGAGCTGCTCGAGAAGTACGGCCATCCGACTGCTGAGGCGATGGCTGAGAGTGCCCTTGGACATATTCGCATTCTTGAAGACCTCAACTATCAGGAAATTAAAGTCAGCCTCAAGGTGTCCGACGTACGGCGTACGGTCGAAGCCTATTGGCGCTTGGCGACACAGGTCGATTATCCCCTGCATATCGGTGTTACGGAAGCGGGCACCACCTGGGCCGGCACCATTAAAAGTGCCGTTGGTCTCGGTAGTCTGCTTTACGAAGGAGTTGGCGATACCTTGCGGGTTTCCCTGACCGGTGATCCGGTCGAAGAGGTGCGGGTCGGATACGAAATCCTCAAGAGTTTGGAGCTGCGTGAGCGTGGTCCGGTGTTCGTCAGCTGTCCGACCTGTGGCCGTTGTCAGATCGATCTGATTGAGATTGCCGAAGAGGTCGAGCGTCGCTTGCACGATCTGCCGAAAGCCTTGACTATCGCGGTGATGGGATGTGTGGTCAATGGCCCCGGTGAGGCGCGCGAAGCCGACCTTGGTATCGCCGGCGGAAAAGGGCAGGGGCTGCTGTTCTGCAAAGGTGAAGTGCTGCGTAAGGTGCCGCAGAACCAGCTGGCCGATGCATTGGTTGAGGAAGCCTGGAAGATGGTTGAGAGTCAGGATCAGGGTTGATGCAGATTGCCCTGCTCGAACCATTCATGGTCGGTTCCCACGCCGCCTGGGCAAAAGAGTATCAAGCCCACAGTCGGCATGATGTCAAAATTCTCGGACTGGACGGCAAATACTGGAAGTGGCGGATGCATGGCGGAGCGGTGTCGTTGGCGCGCGAGTTTCTTGCCGCAGGCTGCCGGCCTGATCTGCTTCTGGTAACTGACATGCTCGATCTGACCACCTTTCTGGCGTTGACCCGTGAAGTCACGGCCGATATCCCGGTCGCTCTTTACTTTCACGAGAATCAACTGAGTTACCCCTGGTCCCCCGATGATGCTGATCCCGACCTGCAGCGTGATGCCCATTACTGTTTCATCAATTACTCATCAGCTCTGGCTGCCGATGCCGTGTTGTTTAATTCCGACTATCATCGAAATGATTTTCTTGCCGAGTTGCCCGGATTTCTGCAAACCTTTCCCGATTACAACGAACCCGATAGCGTCGCTCAGATCGCCGCCAAAAGTCGTACGCTGCATGTCGGGCTCGACCTGCAACGTTTTGATGCTTTTCGTCCTACAGAAATAAATTCAGAACGACCGCCGCTCCTGCTTTGGAATCACCGCTGGGAATACGATAAAAACCCCGATGTTTTCTTTTCAGCACTGTTTGAATTAAATGAACAAGGCATAGAGTTTGAACTGGCAGTCCTCGGAGAATCATATAAAAAGCAGCCAGCTGTCTTTTTAGAAGCTCGGCAGAGGCTGGAAAGGCAGATTGTTCATTGGGGTTACGCTGAGAGCTTTGCCGATTACGCAAAGTGGCTGTGGCGGGCCGATATTCTGCCGGTGACATCAATCCACGATTTTTTTGGGGTCAGTGTGGTGCAGGCGATCTACTGCAACAGCCATCCGTTGCTGCCGAAACGTCTTGCATATCCAGAGCATTTGCCGGAAGAGCTGCACCATCACTTTTTCTATACTGACTTTGATGGCCTGGTTTCTCGATTATCGCAGCTATGTACCGAAGTTGCAGCCCTGCGTAACCAGAGGTTACCGACGTTGGTTGACAGATATGATTGGGGCGTGTTGGCTGTGGCTTATGACGATCTTTTAGCAGCGCTTAGTTAATAGAGGAAATGCTTAATCTTTTCTCCTTTTTCGCCGATCTCAGTCATCGCGTCAATGCCAATTTGCAGGTGACTGTCGGCCCATTTCTGGGTCACCTGCTGATCTGATTCTTCGGTTTTTACCCCCTCTGGGGTGAGTGGCACATCTGAAACCAGCAATAGCGCGCCACGGGAAATGACGTTGTAGTGACCAACGATAAAGATGGTCGCGGTCTCCATGTCGATACCGATGCTGGTCATCTTAATAAGTTTCTGCCGAAAATCCTCATCGTGTTCCCAGAGCCGCCGGTTGGTCGAATAGACCACTCCGGTGCGGTAATCGTGGCCGTGTTCGCGAATCTTCTCGGAGACGAACTTGTGCAGCTTGAAAGAAGGCAGTGCAGGAACCTCGGCTGGAAAGTAATCGTTGCTGGTCCCCTCGCCACGGATGGCAGCGTTTGGCAGAATGAAGTGGCCGATCTCGGTCGATTTTTTCAGGCCGCCGCATTTACCAAGAAAGAGAACCCCCTTGGGGACTATGGCACTGAGCAGGTCCATGACAGTGGCCGCATTGGCTGAACCGATGCCGAAGTTGATAATTGTCAGGCCGTTGCTGTTGGTGGTGGCCTGCATCGGTTTGTCTTCGCCATGAATATCGCAACCGAACATTTCGGCAAACTTATCGACGTAATGCCGGAAGTTGGTCAGCAGGATATAGTCGCCGAAGTTTTCGAGCGGCATTCCGGTATAGCGCGGCAGCCAGTTTTTGGTGATCTGTAGACGATCGTTCATTGAAAGATCCTTTGTCGTGGAGAAGTTGGCTTCTTTAAAGGGTAGGCGGTGTGGGTGAATTATCAAGCGGCCTCCGGCTACTAATTAGAATCCCAGCAGTGGCTATGCTGTCTTTTCATTTTCTAACCAAAGATGGGCGCTCCATGTTTAATCGTCCTTTGTTGGCCGTCCTCGTTTTCCTAATTATTACCTGTTCCATCTCCTTCGCCCGTGACTTTTCTAAAGGCGAGATCAAAACTGTAAAACTCCGGTCAGGATTTGTTCCGTAAAATCAACAGGCTGGTCGGT
>CALZLE010000314.1 GCA_945788205.1 uncultured Desulfuromonadales bacterium | reverse complement strand
GTTCCTGGAGACGAAGACCAGCGCCTGTTTCACTACCAACTCTCTACCACACTGGAACAGATTTGCTCGAATACCAAGAGTCAGTACTACCCAATCGAAATGTCGCAGGTCGTGCAAGAAATACGGAATCGACCGGGCCGTTACGCTTTTGTCGGCGTTCCATGTTTTGTCAAAGCAATGCGGCTGTTGATGCAGAATGATCCGGTAATCGGCGAGCGTGTAATCTATTGTATCTCGCTTGTATGCGGTCACCTTAAGAGCATGCGATGGACCGACCTGCTTGGCTGGCAGACAGGTATCGACCCGGGCACAATTACGCGTATCGGTTTTCGCGAAGAGGTCGAAGGTCGGCCCGCGAACGAGTACCACTTCAAATTAACCGGAAAAAAAGACGGACACGAAGTGACCGAACTGGTCTACATATGGCCCAAACTTGGTGGGGAGTGGTCGCAGTGCTTTTTCATGTACAAGGCCTGTGACTATTGCGATGACGTTGTTGGTGAAACGGCCGATTTATCCGTTGGCGATGCATGGCTGCCACAGTACTCAAAAGACTCGCGTGGCACCAACCTTGCCATCGTACGGCATCCCGAACTGCAGGCGCTGATAAGCACGGCTAAAAATACAGGACGACTTCACCTGGAAGAACTGACTCCGGAGCAGGCAGCGCAGTCTCAGGCTGGAGGCTTTCGCCACCGACGCGAGGGATTGGCTTACCGTTTATGGATGAAGAAACAAGCCGGCCAGTGGTATCCCCGCAGGCGTGTCGAACCGAATCGATCCCACATAGGCATCAAGCGCCAAAACCTTTACCGTTTACGCAAGAAAATGGCGCGCTTAAGCCACACTGAATTCCAGAAGGCTCTGCAGATCAACGAACTCAAGGGATTTACGAGACGATTGGGACTGCTCAGTATAAATTGCAAACTGGTACATCGGCCGCTTAAACACAACATTAAGAGCCTAAAAGGTATCTTGAAGAATCGCCTGAATACATTTATCTGGATTTCTCGCAGACTACGAAGCATCATTCGCAAACCGTGACTCAAACGTTCAGCGACCTGTGGCATCAACCTATTACAACGTTAACGGGTTGGTGCCACAGAAAACAAAAAAGTTAAACTTTCCCCAAAGAAATTTTGTGGCGACTTCCGAGTGATCCGTGTCCAGTCGTCAGACTTTTTACAACCCTTTTTTAGCAACATTCGAAACAACATAACGGTGCTTCCCTGAAGCATCTGTCGGAATCGTTTCGACAATATCAACCCGCACCCTCACGCTGTCCCCCATCCGCTTCTTAATACCTGCAATAATCCGTTCGTTACCATTTCCTGGGTAGAGTTCAGGAATCAACTTGACAAGCACCTGCACATCTTCAAGTTCATGCTGGATAATCTTGAACTCATCGACTCCTTCAACGTCACGCACGATGTAAATGACTGACAGTGCATGCTGCCAGCGACCATCAGGGGTCACTACAAAATCAGTCGTACGTCCACGAATCCCTTGCATAGTCGAGAAGCTGCGACCACAGGCGCATGCGCCCTCACCCGGCTGAGCAACATCACCGGTTTTATAGCGAATAAGCGGCATCCCCCAAGCGTCCAGATGGGTCAGGACAATTTCACCATCCTCGCCGGCAGAAACCGGCTGCTCATCCTTGATAAATTCCACAACATAGTTCGGATCCATCACATGGTAGTTTCCTTCGCGGCACTCATGCGAAACAAACCCGCCTTCACGACTGCCGTAACAGTCAGCAACCGGAATACCGCCAAACTGTTCACTGATCGCTTTGCGCTGATGATCGTAGAGCAGCTCAGCTGTCGAGAAAAATACAGAAACACCTAGAGTCGCAGGGTCAAGTCCCTGCTTTTTAGCCATTTGAGCAAACAATTCGATGGTACTCGGATAGCCAAATAGAGTCTCGGGCGTAAACCGCTGAATGGCACCAAAAATATCACCAACATTTGCCTGCGAAATTTCAAAGGCACTGATCAGCAACTCGTTGGTCAGTTTGTCACGTAACTCCTTCATTCTGTCCTGCCGAGTCGCTTCCACCGGCGATCCCCACAGGTAAAGTTCCTTTTCGCCGACCTCCACCCCCCACCAACGGTGGGTCAGCATTCGGGCCGCCTTGTCCCAGGACTGGCGACGTTTGTCAAAATAAAAGATAAGAGGTTCTCCCGAAGAACCACCCGTGTTGTAGCGGTGCAGTCCTCCAGGGCAGCCCTTCCAGGTCATCCGCTCCAGGTTCTGCTTGATCTCGCCCTTGGTCAGAAGGGGTATAATTTTAAGGTCTTCAAGCGACTGCATTTTTTCCGGATCAAATGCGGCTTCCTCAAATCTATCGGCATAAAAAGGGATGTTGTTGCGAGCATGAATCAGCAGTTCACGAAGCTTGCGAAAGCGAATTTCTTCGAGCTGGGCAGGATTCAGCCACTGCAACCGCTCCAACTCCTGCAGGCAGGCGAAGGTGTTCCGTCCCATAACTTTTTCGTGGACCGGATAAATGGCCTTTCGAACCAATAAAGGAATCATGATTGCCCTCCCGAAAAATAAATACAATCCGCCATCCTAATTCTCCCTCGTAATAATATTAGCCTCCTCCGGCCTTGCGACCGGAAGAATAGACCGAAATCGATCAAGCAGCACATCAACCCGCCGTTTCCAGGTATTTCTGCGGGCATGCTCTATCAACAATTCGGGATCCCATATTTTAGTCAATGCTTGCTCAAGTCCCATTCTCAACTCGTCCCGATCACCTAAAGCGACAAGGGTTCCAAATTCCGGGGAGCAAACCACTTCAGGATTTCCTCCGACCCTGGTTGTTACCACCGGCAGCCCGCAAGCCATCGCTTCAAGAAAAACATTGGCCCAGCCCTCATTGCTTGTCGCCAGACAAAATACATCTGCGGCACTCAGCCAGCGATACAATTGATCATGCGGCTGAGTCCCGGCGAACAGAACATGATCCTCCAGGCCCAGAGCCGCAACCATACTGCGTAGAAGTTGCTCATTGTCCCCTTCCACTGAAGCGCCACCAACAATAATATAAAGAATATCGGGAAAGTTCCGCAGAAGCTCAGGAAGCAC
The DNA here is from genome assembly GCA_945788205.1 of uncultured Desulfuromonadales bacterium. Taxonomy (GTDB): domain Bacteria; phylum Desulfobacterota; class Desulfuromonadia; order Desulfuromonadales; family Geopsychrobacteraceae; genus Malonomonas. Next base: position 2,420 of record CALZLE010000314.1, on the reverse strand, counting down.
TTCAATGACACGGTGAAACCCCTTTCGCTCAACCAATCCGCCAACGGAAATAATAACTTTGTGGCCGACCGCAATCCCCAATTCGCGCCTGACTTCCTGTTTATTCAAAGGGCGAAACTTCTCAGCATCAATCCCATTCGCCACCACCTCCGTCCGCCCGTCAACTGCTCCGGCATCGAGGGCGGCTTGCCGCAAGTCGTCACAAACGGTAAAGACCCGCGCTGCCCTTGCCAGCGCAAAACGGATCTGGGAAGAGATCAATCTTTGAGGCAAAAACTTCCGAATAGTCCCGCGCACCGTGATGGTCACCGGCCTGCAGAAAAACTTGCCCAGCAATACCGCACCCAAGCCATCCGGGTAGACAAAGTGGGAATCGATCAGCTCAAAATCAAAATTACGTTGTATTTTGCGCAGGGTCCAACAGGATGAAATAAAGAAGAAAAATCCATCCAAAAACTTGAAATGGCCTGGGATGTTAAAGAATTTGGGGTGATAAACCTCAATACCGTCCTGAATTTCCAGATAGGGCACCAGCGGTCGATAGTCTTTCTTGATGAACCGAATAAAGGGAAACCATGGAACTGGGGCTACAACCTTCAGTTCACAGTGCTGAGCGACCTTGAACATCCGCTCGCGAACAAACACGCCCAAGGCGGGTTGCTTTGAATTGGGGAAAACCGATGTGACGACAAGAATTTTCATAAAATCTCTTTGTTGAAAAGATCAACATAGGAACTTCAGGCCAGATTTTTGCGAGTCCAGACTAAGAATGTTCCGAACCGCAAATTCCCCTCAATCCGCCTTTAAGAAAAGGGGAGATCTTGCGATTCCCCACTTTACAAAGTGGCGCGAGTGGGATTTGATCAATTTTGGCGCACGGCAATAATCTACCGTGATTATTAAGTTATTCCTCAAAACATTCACGGAAATTATCAGGCCTTCACTTCAACCAGTTCTGACACCAGTGTTCAAAAAAGAGCAAAGCCCAGATCCTGGCACTGAGATCCCGGCCTTTTTTTTGATGATCCAACAAAAGAGCGTCAACACTGGACGGATTGAAAATACCCCGCTGCCGGGCCTCTTGGGAAAGAAGAATATCCCGCGCATAAGAGGTCAGATCTTTTTTGAACCAGTGCACCAAAGGCACGCCAAAACCCATCTTGCGCCGATAGAGGATTTCATCCGGCAGATATCCCTCCATCGCTTTTTTGAGAATGTATTTGGTCTCGCTGTTTTTCAATTTCATGGTCGAAGGGATTCGGGCTGCCAACTCCACAACCTCATGATCCAGCAACGGTGCCCGGGTTTCCAGGCTGCAAAGCATGCTGGCCCGATCAACCTTGGTCAGGATGTCCTCGGCCAGGTAGGTCTTGGTATCGACATGCTGTATGCGGGTCAGATAGTCGTGCTGCAGACATTGCTCATAATAGCCACGCATGGCACCGTAATCGGGCAAATCGCGTGAGGATTGGCCTTGCAAACCGGAAAGCAGATCCGGGCTGAGCAACCCCGAAAGGTAGGATCTTTCACCAAAAGTATTGAGCCCGGCATAACGTTCAAAAGGATCCCGGGACAGATGCTGCAGGGTCCCCTTCCCCTTCATCCCCTCAGGCATCAGGGTCGAGGGAAGACCGAAGGCGGATTTTTTAAACCAGTTGGGCAACCAATCGTGGCGCCCCATATCTTTGGCCCAGCGATACCTGCGGTAGCCCGCGAAGGTCTCATCGCCGCCATCACCCGAAAGGATGACGGTAACATTTTCCCGAGCCAGTTTGGAGACGTAATAGGTCGGAATTGCCGAAGAATCGGCGAAGGGTTCATCATATTGCCAGGCCAACTTCGGCAACACCTCCATCGCGTCTGGCTCAACCACATATTCATGATGCTCGGTGCCGTAGAGCTCGGCGACCTGACGAGCATATTTCAACTCGCTGTAATCTTCTTCTTTGAAGCCGATTGAGAAGGTTTTCACCGGTGCGCTCTGCACTTTGCTCATCAAAGCCACAACGGCACTTGAATCGATCCCACCACTGAGAAACGCGCCCAGCGGAACCTCACTGATCAGGCGAATCCGCACCGCCTCCTCCAACTTTTCGCGCAGTGCTTCGACCCAGTCCTGTTCACTACGGGTATGATCGGGTCGGTATTCGATATCCCAATACTTTTCAACGACAGGCTTAATAATCGAAACACCCACTTCTGCCGAACCATCACCACCAATCTGAACGGTCAACGAATGGCCTGGCGGCAGCTTTTTAATGCCCTTGAAAATGGTTTGGGGAAAAGGGATATAGTGGTAATTCAAGTAATCGACCAGAGCACCCGGATCGAGTTCGTGCCGGATTTGCCTGTCCTGAAGGATTGCCTTGAATTACCACTATATCCCTTTTCCCCAAACCATTTTCAAGGGCATTAAAAAG
>CALZLE010000313.1 GCA_945788205.1 uncultured Desulfuromonadales bacterium | reverse complement strand
GGGGGGGCGATTACCCGCACAAAGCAGTCCTCCCCTGCCAGCACTAAAACAATTGACTCAGCTTTCACCGGACACACTAAAACGGATCAGTAGCAATGAAATAGCAACGCTGGAGAGAACCAAAAGAAGAGACGATCTTGAAACTGGGGACACTGTCTGGCTGAACTTAAAACGCGGCGATTTAATCTCTTTTTTCCGCCGTTTTCACAATCAGGTGGAGCTGGTCTGGAATTATCCGCAACGAGCTATTGAAAACGAAATACAGGGAGTTTTGCTGCTGAAGGTCACTATTGACCCCACCGGAGAGTTGAAAGATGTCGAATTGATCCGCAGTAGCGGTTACGAAATCCTCGACTCAACGGCGATCCGGGCAATTTTCACTGCAGGGCCCTTCGGCCCACTACCACGAGCTTACCCCCACCCAGACCTCAAATTTTACGCACACTTCAGCTACAGCCTCAGCGGACAGTTTATTTACGGAAAGCGCCGCTAAGCTACTCCTTAACCCAGCGCAGTTTCGGCTTGCGCGCTGCTGTCGCTTCATCGAGCCGCTTGACTTTCGCCCGCACCGGAGCCTGTTTGAGCAACTCGGGCTGAGTCTTCGCCTCTTGGGCAATGTCCAACAGCGCATCACAGAATTCATCGAGATTCTGCTTGCTCTCGGTTTCGGTCGGCTCAATCATCAGCGCACCTTTTACCACCAGTGGGAAATAGATGGTCGGCGGATGGTAACCGTAATCGATCAAGCGTTTAGCTACGTCGAGGGTGTGGCAATCGTTCGCCAGTGCTGTTTCGGAGAAAACCACCTCATGCAATGAGCGTTGCTTGTAGGGCAAATCGTAAGGCCCTTCCAGTCGAGCACGAATATAATTGGCATTAAGCACCGCCATTTCAGTCGCGCGTTTCAAGCCTTCGCCACCCATCGCCAGAATATAGCAATAAGCGCGTACCAGAATACTGAAGTGTCCGGCAAAACCTTTCACTCGCCCAACTGTCTGTTTCAGGTCGTAATCAAGGACGAACTTGTCACCCTCTTTTGAGACAATCGGTACCGGCATAAAAGGACGTAGCTTTTCGACCACACCGACCGGACCGGCACCCGGGCCACCTCCGCCGTGTGGAGTAGAGAAGGTTTTATGCAGGTTAAAGTGCATGACATCGATGCCGATATCGCCAGGACGACTGATCCCCATCAGCGCATTCAGGTTGGCGCCATCACAGTAAACCAGCCCACCGCCTTCGTGAACCAGATCACAGATTTCGCGGATATCTGATTCGAACAATCCGAGGGTGTTCGGGTTGGTCACCATCAGCGCGGCGACATCATCATCCATCACCGCTTCAAGCGCTTCTTTACTGAGGACTCCATCCGAAGCGACCGGGACAACCTCGTAACCACAGAGAGCTGCGGTCGCTGGATTCGTTCCGTGCGCAGTGTCGGGAATGATGACCTTGTGTCGCTTGTTCCCTTGCGCCTCATGCCAGGCGCGAATCATCAACATCCCGGCAAACTCACCTTGGGCGCCCGCTGCTGGTTGTAGAGTGACCGCCGGAAAACCAGACACTTCGGCCAGATCCTGCTGCAGCACGTACATCAGCTCTAAAGCACCTTGGCTAAGATGGTCTGGAGTCTGCGGGTGCAGTTCGGCAAAGCCGGGCAAACGTGCGGCCTGCTCGTTAACCTTGGGGTTGTACTTCATGGTGCAACTGCCCAACGGATAGAAACCACTATCCACGCCGTAATTCCAGGTCGACAAACGCGTATAGTGACGCACCACATCGACTTCGGAGAGCTCAGGGAAATCGGTAATTTCGTCGCGGGTCAGCTCGGCAGCAGGTGCGACTTCCGGCACGTCACACTGTGGCAAGCTGTAGCCAACACGACCCGGATCGGTCGATTCGAACAACAGTTTTTCATCAAGAACCAGCCCGCGGCTATCTGTGCGGCTCATAGGTCACCTCCTGCCAGGGCGGTTACCAGTCGATCGATCTGCTCGCGACTGTTTTGTTCGGTTACGCAAATCAACAGGCCATTGTCGATTCCTGGATAGTCCTTCGCCAGAGCGATGCCAGGCAGAATTCCTTCCTGCTCAAGCCGCCGCTGCAAATCGGCAACCGGTTCTTTGCAGCTGACAACAAACTCGTTGAAGCTCTCGCCGGAGAATGCCAGTTCAAAGCCATCCAGTGCGGCGATCTGCTGTTTGGCGTAAGCGGTTTTTGAATAGTTGAGTTCCGCAAGTTTGCGCAAGCCCTGCTTACCGTGCAACGCCAGGAAAATTCCAACTATCAGCGTACACATCCCCTGATTCGAACAGATATTGGAAGTCGCTTTCTCACGGCGAATATGCTGCTCACGCGTCGCCAGGGTCAGCACAAAGCCACGCTTGCCATCGAGGTCGACGGTTTCACCGACCAAACGACCCGGCAAAGCGCGCATATCCTTCTGCTTGACAGCGAAGAAGCCGATGCCGGGGCCACCGAAAGAAATCGGAATACCGAAGCTCTGCCCTTCGCCGACCACCACGTCTGCACCCAAATCACCCGGTGCTTTGAACAGACCCAAAGCCAACGGTTCGGCAACCGCTGTAATCAATTTTGCTCCGGCAGCGTGTGTTGCGTCAGCCAACGCTTGAAGATCTTCAATCTGACCAAAGTAGTTCGGATAGCCAACCGCAACCGCAGCAACCTGCTCATCGAGCAAATCTGCCAATTGTTTTTGATCGGTGACGCCATCTGCAATCGGTACGTCGATCAATTCGACATCGAGATAACAGCAGTAAGTGGCCACCGTCTCCCGGTAGTGGGGATGCAATGCTTCGGACAACAGAACTTTGTTCCGCTTGCGACCGACCCGCAAAGCCAACAGTGCCGCTTCAGCACAGGCCGAGGCACCGTCATACATCGAAGCATTGGCAACATCCATCCCGGTCAGCTGACAGATCATGGTTTGGAATTCAAAGATCGCCTGCAAGGTGCCCTGGCTGATCTCCGGTTGGTACGGTGTGTACGCCGTGTAGAATTCGCTTCGACTGACCAGATGATCGACGACCGCCGGAACAAAATGGTTATAGGCACCTCCACCTAAAAAGGAGTCCCACTCGGAAACTTTGGCATTTTGATCAGCCAGCCCCCGCAGCACACCCATTGCCTCCGATTCGGACAGTGCCGATGGCAAATTGAGAGGTGATTGCAAACGGCAACTCTCCGGGATACCGGAAAAAAGCTCATCGATATTTTCAACACCGATGGTTTCCAGCATCTGCCGAATATCCACATCAGTATGGGGCAGATAGCGCATAGTTATCCTCTTAAGCAGGGCAAACTGCAGTTAGTTGGGTGGAGAAATCCAGGAGCAACTCAATCCTGTTCAATAAACTCCTGATAGCCAGACGCATCCATCAAACCTTCAAGCTCGCCGACATCAGCAAGCTTGATCTTGACCATCCAGCCATCTTCGTAGGGAGAGGTATTGAGCATTTCCGGCTCATCAGGAAGATCGTTGTTCACCTCGACAACCTCACCACTCAGCGGAGCATAGACATCGGAAACTGCTTTGACCGACTCGACGACTCCGAGCGGCTTACCGGTTTCCAGCTGATCGCCGGTTTCCGGCAGCTCAACGAACACCACATCACCAAGCTGGTCCTGGGCAAAGTCGGTGATTCCGACAGTGACGACATCATTCTCAATCAAAACCCACTCATGCTCTTCGGTGTACTTCAACTCGTCGGGAAAATCCATGACATCCTCCTGGATAGAAATATGCTCCCTCGCGGGATCTCGTTACATTAATAAGTGTTAAACAAAAGGCGGCTTGACCCGCTCGGCAGCAACCTGCCGCTTGCGGATACCGATCTGTAATGCCTGCTCACCGTCGGCGATTTCAGACTCGACCAAAGCGAGGGCAATACCCTTTTTAAGACAGGGCGACATGGTGCCGCTGGTGACATACCCGACTTCGCGGCCGTCGCAGAGCACCGGGTAATTCTCCCGTGGCACACCAGATTCGGTGAGCTGAAGACCGATCAATTTACGCTTCAGACCCGCGGCTTTGGCTTCCAACAATGCCTGTGAACCAACAAACTCACCCTTTTTAAGCTTGGTGATCCAGGCCAGACGAGCTTCCAACGGCAGAATATCAGCGGTGATTTCGTGGCCGTAGAGGGCATAAGCCTTCTCCAGTCGGAGAGTGTCGCGTGCACCGAGCCCTGTTGGCACCAGACCAAGAGGCTCTCCTGCCTGCATCAACGCCTGCCAGATTTGCACCCCACCACCAGCGGGGCAATAGAGTTCAAAACCGTCTTCACCTGTATAACCTGTGCGGGAAATGATCGTCGCAACGCCGGCAACTTCACCCTTGGCGAAGCAGTAGTATTTGAGCGCTGAAAGATCGGTCTGCGTCAACCCAGCAAGAATCTTCTCCGCTTGCGGCCCCTGGAGAGCCAATTGGGCATATTCATCGCTGCGATTGATCAGTTTCAGATCGATAAAATCCGATTCATTCAGCAGTTTTTGCAACCACTCGAAATCTTTATCGGTATTGGCGGCATTGACACAAAGGAGGTAGTCATCAGCGGCAAAACGGTAGAGGGTCAGGTCATCAACAACACCACCGGTCGGATAGCAGAGTGCTGTATATTGCACCTGGCCATCGACCAGAGCGGCAACATCGTTGGTCGTCGCATATTGTAGAAAATCGAAAGCCTGTGGGCCACTAACTTCGATCTCCCCCATGTGGGAAACATCAAACAGTCCAGCCGCCTCACGAACCGCCATATGCTCAGCGATAACGCCAGCATACTGAACCGGCATTTCCCAGCCACCGAACTCAACCATGCGGGCTCCTGCTTGATGGTGAACCTGATTCAGTACGGTTTTTTTCATCGGCGGGCTCCCTGATTGTGGGTGGATATTATTGAAATTAATCAGTCCGCGAGAATCTGCGGAATCAAGTTTTCGTGGCCAAAAGTCATCAAATGCACCCCTTGGCAAAACTCACGCGCCAAGGCGACCATTTCACAGGCAATTTGCACGCCCTCCTGTAACGGATCATTTGCCTCCTCAAGGCGTTGTAACAAATCTAGCGGCACCTGTACACCCGGAATATTGCGATTGAGAAAATTGGCCATCCGAATGTTTTTCAGGAGCAGAACACCGAGGATGACTGGAACCTTTAAACGCTCAGCTTCAGCCATGAATGATTCAAGTTGCGAGCGTTGAAAAACAGCCTGCGATTGAAAAAACTGCGTACCGCAAGCAATCTTCTTCTGGAACTTTTTTAGCACCAACAGTTGTGGCTCGGCCGCCGGTGCCACAGCAGCCCCAGAAAAGAACTGTGGCGTACTGCAGAGTGAATTGCCAGCCATATCGACACCCTGTGTTAATCCGTCTACCGCTTTAATCAGTTGAACCGAATCGAGGTCAAACACCGGGCGGGACGATTTATGATCACCGAATTTCGGATGATCTCCGGTTAGCAACAGCAAGTTCTCCACCCCCAATGCTGCCGCGCCAAGCAGGTCAGATTGCAATGCCATGCGATTCCGATCCCGGCAAGTTATCTGTAAAATCGGCTCAAACCCTTGATCGATCAGAACACGCGACAGCGCTAAGGGCGACATACGCATACACGCCCCTTGGTTATCAGTCACGTTGATCGCATCCATATCACGCAACAGTTCTGCCTTCGCCAGCGCCGCCCCAACATCAAACCCTTTTGGAGGGGCAATCTCAGCGGTCATGACAAATTGCTGCTGAGCCAACTTATCTGACAGGCGGCTCATTTTTTTTCCTCATTCTTATCGAGTTGATGTTGACCAGGTCGGAACTTTTTGCTCCAGTCCTTCGCTTCAACGGCCCGGTCAAAGACTCCTTGACGCTGTTGTTTTTCCAACCGCTCATGGATTTTCAGCCAGGTGCACTCGCGTTCTTCATCAACCTCGCAATGACCATCTTCCAAACCACCACAGGGACCATTCAGCAGACCTTTGGCACAATTCGTCACCGGGCAGATGCCAGCAGTTTCGTTGAGGATGCACTCACCGCAAAGAGAGCATTTCTCCTCAAACTCGCCAAAACGCCGGATATTGCCGAGGAACAGGGAGTTGACACCCGTCAGAACCCTTTTTTCGACACAGTTTGAGATCGACTGCACCCCGGCGCCACAGGACAAAACCAACAACGCATCCGCCTCTTCAACTTGCGCTTTACAGCGACGCAGTTCGCGTGCGGAGCGCATAATATGGCACGCCTCTTCGAGGATCATGCTGCCGACCACTTCGCGACCGGTCTCTTCCAGCCACTCCTGGGTGGCAAAAACTTCATCTTCACCACCCACTTTGCAGACCGTGGCACAGGCACCGCAACCGATCAAAAACAGTGAGCGATAATCCTTCAGCAGCGCCTCAAGCTCCTCGCGCCCTTTCGGAGTGCTGATGATCATTCAGGGCCCCTATTTACCTGCTGCCCGCCGCTTGGCACTGACAACGGTATTGTAAAGCAGCATAGTAATGGTCATCGGACCAACGCCACCCGGAACTGGAGTGATCGCTGCAGCCCGCTCAAAAGCAGCGTCATATTCAACATCTCCGACCAGTTTCTTTTCACCGACCCGGTTAACACCAACATCGATAACCACGGCGCCTTCTTTGATCCAATCCCCTTTAACCATTTCCGGCACACCAACAGCTGCGACAACAACGTCAGCAGCCGCGACTTTAGCGGGTAGATCCTGAGTACGAGAGTGACAGATGGTGACTGTGGCATGCTCGGCCAAACACATCAGGGCAACAGGCTTACCAACGATATTCGAGCGGCCGACAATAACAACTTCTTTGCCCTTCAGCTCAACACCGGTTTTCTCCAGCATTTTCATTACGCCGTACGGAGTACAGGGTTGAAAAACGGGGTTTCCGGTTGCCAGACGACCGACGTTATAGGGATGAAAACCATCAACATCTTTCATCGGCGAAATTGCATCGAGGACTTTTGACTCATCAATATGATCTGGCAACGGCAGCT